>NZ_PSWK01000007.1:0-134090 GCF_002932735.1 Rathayibacter sp. AY1B7 | reverse complement strand
GGTGGCGTCGCTCGTCTCACGCGTGGCCGCGGAGACCCCGCCCCGCGAGATCGTGTTCCACGGCCACGACACCTGGGGCTCGGGCTCAGCCGCGGACGGGCTCGGGCTCCGCGGCGACCGGCGCGGCCGACTCCCGGCGCTCGACCCAGGCGGGAGCGTCCCGGCCGAGCAGGAGGTAGGCGATGCCGGCCGAGACTCCGCCCGCGAGCCACGAGACGTCGACGCCGCCGAGGGCGGTCGCGGCCGGACCCTGCAGGGCGGGCACCGAGCCGTTCATGAACAGCCAGGTCAGGGTCGCGCCGATCGCGAAGGAGAGCAGCGCCCGCCAGCGGACGTCCGGCAGCAGCGGCGAGCCGACCGGGGCGAACAGGTGCCCGAAGGAGCGGACGCGCGGCTCGAACACCGTGTAGTGCACCAGCACGATCGCACCCCAGGGGGCGACCCAGCCGACGAGGCCGACCAGCCACGCGTCGAGCGTGGTGGCGAGGTCGTCCTGGAAGACGAAGAACACCGCGGCCGCGAAGGCCAGCACGCCGACGATGAGGCTGAGCGCGCGGCGCCCGAGCCGGATGTCGAGGGCCTGGGTCGCCATGCCGAACGAGTAGATGTTCAGGACGTTGGTCGCGATCGGACCGTGCACCACCAGGAGCAGCACGGGGATCGCGAGGGCGCCGAAGTTCTCGACGATCAGCTCCCCGGGATCCACGGAGCCGTTCTTCGTCGCGAGGGTCGCGCCGAGGACGCCGAGCCAGACCACCGGGATGAACTGGCCGAGGACGCTGGCGAGGTAGAGCCCCCGCTTCGAGGAGCGGGGTCCGACGAAGCGGGAGTAGTCGCCGGCGTAGGCGAGCCAGGTGAGGCCCCAGCCGATGCCGATGGCGGTCATCACGATGGACATGGCCGCGATGCGGTCGCCTCCGGTGAGCGCGCCCTCCGCGGGGCCGGCATAGGACCAGTCGATGTCGAGGAAGAACCAGGCGACGACCGACATGATCGCCAGCACCAGGAGGGTCGGCGGCACGGTCCAGCGCTCGAAGGCGGCGATCGCGCGGTAGCCGAGGAAGGAGATCGCGACCTGCACCGCCATGATCATCGCCGCCACCGCGATCTTCCAGCCGACGTTCGCCTGCTCCGGGTCGACGACGCCGACGGAGCCGAGGAGCGCGATGACCAGGTCGAGGACGATCCAGGTGTTGATGGCGCACCAGCCGATCACGACCACGGCCTGGATGGCGGCCGGGATGTAGTTGCCGCGCCGGCCGAAGATCGCCCGTCCCACGAGCATTCCGGTCGCCCCCGTCCGCTGGCCGAGGAGGACGAAGAAGCCGAACACCGCCATCCCGACGACGTTGCCGAGCACGAGGACGGTGACGGTGTCCGCCAGGCCGAGGCCCATGTTCACGCCGAGGGCGCCGAGCACCCAGTTGATGGGGGCGATGTTGGCGCCGGCCCAGATCCAGAACTGCCCGTCGAGCCGGGCGGTGCGCCGGGAGTCGGGCAGGGGACTCAGCGCGTCCTCGGCGTCGGCGGTGCCGTGCAGGGTGTCGGTGCTCATGGCGGGTCCTCTCGGGGAGGGGGATGAAGGGGAGGGCGGGGCGCCCGGTGAGGCTCCACTCTCGTGCGGACCCGTTTCGGGCGGCGCGTCCGCGTGTAAATTCGCCGTGACGCGAGAGGACGTTCTGTATGGCCTACCTGCTGTCGGACGCGATGCGGGATCCGCGCCTCGCCGCCATGCTCCCGGTAATGGCCGCCGGGCACGCGGCCGCCGAGCGCGCCGTGATCCGCTGGGCCCACACGAGCGAGCAGCTCGACATCGCGCCCCTCCTCCTCGGAGGCGAGCTGCTCCTGATGGAGGGCGCGCTCCTCTCGACCGACCAGGACCCGGCGGAGTGCCGCGAGTACGTGCGGTCGCTGGTCGACGCGGGAGTCGGCGCCCTCGCTCTCGAGCTCTCGCCGCGCCTGCCCGCGGTGCCGCCGCCGATCGTCGCGGCGGCCGACGAGCTCGGCCTCCCCGTGCTCGCCCTGCCCCGGCGCGTCCCCTTCGTGCAGGTCTGCGAGAGCATCAACACCCACCTCACCGAGCAGAAGTTCCGGAGCATCCGACTGGCGGACAGAGTGTCCGGTCTGCTGGCCGACGCGGCCTCCGGGGACGCCGGCGTCGACGAGCTCCTGCAGGTCGTCGCCTCCGCGACGGGCGCCTCCGCCTCGCTCGTCTCGCTCACGGGCGACGAGATCGCCCGCGCCTCGCCCGGGCCGGGCGTCGACACGGAGCCGACGGCCGGGACGTTCTCGAACGTGCTGCACGCGGGCGACTCCCTTTTGGGCACCCTGCATCTGCGAGCCCACGCCGACGCCGACCTCCACGCCGTCGCCGTCGCGCTCGACCGGGCGCCGGACGTCCTCGCGATCGCCGTGCTCCGGCACCGCCCGCCGTCGGTCACCGAGCGGCTGACCGCCCAGCTCTTCGCGATCGCATCCGTCGAGCTCGCGGACCCGGCGGCCGACCTCCAGATCGACGCCTTCCTCGGCCGCCTCGGCGCCGGATCCCGGGAGCGCTACCTCGGCGTCCGGGCCGACACCGGTCACGACGACCGGCGGCTCCGCGCTCTGCTCCGCCTCCTGACGGGCGCGGGAGCGGATCCCGGCCCGGTGCTCTGCGTGGTCGGCTCCGAGCTGCTGGCGCTGCTGCCGTTCGCCACCGCCGCCGCGATGGAGGAGGGCCGCGCGGAGCTGCTGCGCCTCGGCGCCGCCCTCGACTCGGACGCTCTGCTCTGCGTCGGCAGCGGGCTCGGCGGGCAGGAGCGGGTGCCCCGGGAGCTGGCGGAGGTGCGCGGCGCGCGCGAGTGGGCGCCCGCGGGCGGAGTCGTCGACTCGCGCCAGTACCGCCTGGAGCGGTTCGCGAGCTCTCTGCAGGACGATCCGGAGGCGGACGACCTCGTCGAGGAGGTGCTCGGGCCCCTGCGCGCCCAGCGCGGCGAGCTGCTCGCCACCCTCGAGGCCTTCGCGTCGCTGTGGGGGAGCAAGACGGCGACGGCGGCCGCGCTCGGCATCGGCCGGCAGACCCTCTACGACCGGCTCGCGCGGATCGAGGAGCTGATCGGCCCGCTCGACTCGTCGCCGGCCCGCGCCCGGGTCGTCATGACCGCCGTCTTCCTGCACCGGGCGCGCGCGGCGCTCCCGGCGGGCTCGCCTCCGGTCGGGCGGACGTTCCCGCCTCCCGCCGAACGCTGACGCGGCCGGACGGGATCGAACGGCTCAGGCGGGCAGCAGCTCCGCGACGAGCGCCTGCACGCGGGCCCTGATGTCGTCGCGGATCGAGCGGACCTCCTCGAGCGGTCGGCCCTTCGGGTCGGCGAGGTCCCAGTCCTCGTAGCGCTTGCCCGGGAAGACGGGGCAGACGTCGCCGCAGCCCATCGTGATCACGACGTCGGAGGCCTGGACCTGCTCGGTGGTCATCAGCTGCGGGACGGCCTGCGAGATGTCGATGCCCTCCTCCGCCATCGCCTCGATCGCGATCGGGTTGATGCTGTCGCCGGGCTCGGAGCCGCCGGAGCGGACCTCGACGGCGCCGCCGGAGAGGGCGCGGAGGTAGCCGGCGGCCATCTGCGAGCGGCCGGCGTTGTGGATGCAGACGAAGAGGACGGTGGGGGCGGCCATCGGGGCTCCTGGTGTCGAGGGGCGGTGCTCGGAGGAGCACGGGGCGAGGGTAGCGCGCCCGGGCGAACGGCTCGCGGGCCCGCGGAGCCGCAGGAGACTTCGACGGCCGGGTCGGGAATATACCCCCCGGGGGTATGATGCACTCCCCTGGACCGAACCGGAGGAGACACCATGACCGACCACGCCCACCACCACCCGACCACCTGGCGCGCCGCCGCCCTCGCGACCCTGCACTGCCTGACCGGCTGCGCGATCGGCGAGGTCCTCGGCATGGTGATCGGCTCCGCCCTGGGTCTGCCCGCCCTGGCGACGGTCGCCCTCTCGATCGTCCTCGCGTTCGTGTTCGGCTACGCGCTCACGATGCGGGGGGTGCTCCGCTCCGGAGTGACGTGGCGCGCCGCCGTCGGCATCGCGCTGGCGGCCGACACCGTCTCGATCGCCGTGATGGAGGTCGTCGACAACACGGTGGTGCTCGCGATCCCCGGAGCGATGGACGCGGGCCTCTCGTCCGGCCTCTTCTGGGGCTCGCTCGCCGGCGCCCTGGCCCTGGCCTTCGTCGTCACGACCCCGGTGAACCGCCTGCTCATCTCCCGCGGCCGCGGCCACGCGGTCGTCCACGGCCTGCACGGCTGAGCCGCGCGGGTCTCGATGCGCCGCCTGCGACGGCCGATCGACCAGCAGGAGGCGCGTGCTGATCGACCAGCACGCTCCTGCTGATCGGGCAGCGGGCGCCGCGAGATCCCGCCGGGCGTCAGCCCCGCAGGCGGCGGTAGTGGCGGTTGCGGACCGAGAGGATCGCGCCTCCGATCACCGCCGCGAGGAACGAGCCGGCCAGGACGCCGACCTTCACGTGGTCGTCGGACTCGCTGCCCGCGCCGAACGAGAGCTCGCCGACGAGCAGCGACACCGTGAATCCGATGCCGGCCACGAACGCCATGCCGATCACGTCCACCCAGCGCAGCGACGGATCCAGGCCGATGCCGCGGAAGCGGGTCAGGAGGAAGGTGCTCCCGGCGATGCCGAGCGGCTTGCCGAGCACGAGGCCCGCGATGATGCCCACGGCGATCGAGTCCTGGAACGAGTCGACCAGGCCCGCGACTCCGCCGACCGTCACTCCGGCCGAGAAGAACGCGAAGACCGGCACCGCGACCGCGGTCGAGAGGACGCTCCAGCGGTCGGCGAAGTGGGCGGCGAGACCGTCGTAGACCGGGCGCCCCTCCGCATCCGACCCCACCTGCACCCGGGCGCGCTTCGTCGCGACGACCGGCACGGTGAAGCCGAGCAGCACGCCCGCGACCGTGGCGTGGATGCCCGAGGCGTGCACGAGCGCCCACGTCGCCACTCCGAGCGGGATCAGCACCCACCAGGCACGCACGCCGCGCTGCACGCAGACCGCGAAGACCGCCAGCGGCACCAGCGCGAGCAGGAGCATCAGCACGTCGATGCCGGCGGTGTAGAAGACGGCGATGATCGTGATCGCGATGAGGTCGTCCACCACGGCGAGCGTGAGGAGGAACGTCCGCAGCGCCGGCGGGAGGAAGCGGCCGACCACGGCGATCACCGCGACGGCGAAGGCGATGTCGGTGGCGGCGGGGATCGCCCAGCCGTCCAGCGCGGCTCCTCCGCGGGGCAGGTTCACCGCGGTGAAGATCAGGGCGGGGACGGCCACGCCGCCGACGGCCGCGACGATCGGCACGAGCGCCGTCTTGGGGTCGCGGAGCTTGCCGGCGACGAACTCCTCCTTGAGCTCGAGCCCGACGACGAAGAAGAAGATCGCGAGCAGGCCGTCGGCCGCCCACGACCCGACGCTCAGCTCGAGGTGCAGGGCCTCGGGGCCGAAGCGGAAGTCGCGGACCGCGGTGTAGAGCGCGGACGCGGGGCTGTTCGCGACGATCAGGGCGAGGAGGGTCGCGGTGAGCAGGAACGCTCCGCCGACCGTGTCCTTCTGGAGGGTCTGGCGGAGTCCCCGCCAGATCGAGTGGGGGGCCTGATCGGCGGGCAGGGGCTGGTGCGGCATGAGGGGTTCCGTCCGGAGGGGTGGGTGAGCGCGGGGACGCGGCCGCGGACTCCGGAGGAGGGGCGGTCGCGGGTCAGCCGCGCGGCGGCGGGCAGCCGGCGATCTCGCCGTGCGCGTTCGTCCCCCACGAGCTGAGCCATCCGTTCGTGCCCGAGGCGCGCTTGGTCAGCAGCTGCCGGGTCGGGTACGCCGCGGCGGCGCGCGCGCGGGCGCGGCTCAGCGGAGGGAGGGTCAGGGGCACCGCACCAGGGTACCGGTGGCACCCGCGAGGGGGCCGGGTGTGCACGAGCGCTCGGAGGAGGAGCCGTCTCTCCCGCTGCCGAGCCTCCCCGCCCCCTCCACTCAGGGAACCTCGTGCCGCGGGCCCGGCTGCCCGCCGAGCAACGGGCGCAGCGCGGTCGCGACGGCGTCGGCGCGCTCCTCGCCGCCGAACCACGCGTTGCCGGCCCGCACGAGCGGGTAGGCGGCCGCGAGGAGGTCGCGCCCCGCCGGGGTCAGGGCGATCCGGGAGTGACGGCCGCGGCCGCGCTCGGCGCCCCGGTCGAGCAGGCCCCGCTCCGCCAGCCCGGCGACCAGGGCCGTCATGCTCTGCGGGCGGACGCCGACGGCGCGGGCGAGGTCGGCCTGCGTCAGCCCGTCGGCCGCCGAGAGCTGCGCCAGCACGCCGAACTCGACCGGGCTGAGCCCGACCGGCGCGAGCGCGTCGCCGACCCGCCTCGCCAGGTCGCGGGCGGCGCGGATGACCGTCCAGGCGGCGATCGCGTCGACGTCGTCGCGGGTCAGGGAGAACTCCGAGGACATGGATCGAGCGTAGCGGCGTAGTCTTCGAGTATCAGTTAGTTGATACCTGGGAGGAATCATGAGCGACGTGATCGCGATCACCGGAGTCACCGGTGACGTCGGCGGCAAGACCTTCGAGCGGCTCGTGGCGGCCGACGCGCCCGTCCGCGCGATCGTCCGCCGGCCCGAGCAGGCGGCGGCCCTCGCGGCCCGCGGCCTCGACGCGCGGATCGCCGACCTCGGCGACGGGGCCGCACTGACCGCCGCCCTCCGGGGCGCCGACCAGCTCTTCCTGGTCACCGCCGCCACCCCGCGCCAGGCCGAGCACGGCGCCACCGCCGTCCGCGCCGCCCAGGAGGCGGGCGTCCGCGCGCTCGTGCAGCTCTCCGGCGGCGACGCGGCCGAGCACTCGCCGCTCCCCTGGGGCCGCGCGATCTGGCGGACCGACGAGCGGGTGCGCGCCTCCGGGCTGCCCGCGACGATCCTCCACGCCTCGGGCTTCCTGACGAACCTCGAGCCCTCGGCGCCCGCGATCTCGCGCGGCCTGCTCCCGCAGACGATGGGGCGCGGCGTCATCCCGTGGATCGACACCGCCGACATCGCCCGGGTCGCCGCGCACGTCCTCGAGGCGGGAGGGCACACCGGCGCCGAGCCCGTCCTCACCGGACCGGCCCTGCTCGACGGGCCCGGCGCCGCCCGCGAGCTGACTGCGGGCCTCGGGCGGCGCGTCCGCTACCTGCACCTGCCCAGCCGCGTGTTCGCCGGTGTCCTGCGCCTCACCGGCATGTCCGCGTGGCAGGCGGAGGGGCTCCGCCGGCAGTTCGGAGTCGTCGCCCGCCGCGGCCTGGACGGCGTCGACGTGCTCACCGACGAGGTCGAGCGGATCACGGGGACGCCGGCCCGCTCGACGGCCGACTGGGCGCGGTCCCGCCGCTCCGTGCTCCTCGGACGGGAGCAGCCGCGACCCCTGCACGCTCCACCCGGCACCGGTACCCCTACCCGTGGATCCGCCGCAGGCGCATCGTAGGGCTGTGAAGCAGATCCAGTACGCCGGCGCGACCTTCCAGGTGGGGGACGCGGTCGCCGACGCACTCGTCTCCTACGCCTCCGGGCTCGCCGCTCACGGCCGCACCGACAGTGTCGAGCTCCCCGTGCTCGGCGGCGACGGCCACGCGACGGTCGTGACGCTGCTGCTCAACTCCGCGACGAGCCTCTTCGTCTCCGGCGCCGCAGGCCTCCTGCCCGGGCTCGACGAGAAGGCCGTCGCCGCCGACCTCCGCCAGCGGACCCAGTGGCTGGACGCGGTCCCGGCGGTCACCGCCGTGGAGCCGAGCGCTCCGGAGGACCTGATCTGGCTCGAGTTCCCGGAGGTCGCGGCCCTGATGGACCCCGAAGCCGGCGCCCGCTCCCCCGCGACGCTCCACCTCGTCGAGCACTCGCCTCGGCGCGACTCCCTCGTCTTCACCGTCGTCTACGTCAGCACCCTCGACCGCGACCTGGGCTCGGGGGAGATCCGCCGGCTGCTCGAGACGAGCCGCCGCAACAACGTCGAGCACGGCGTCTCGGGGATGCTCGTCTTCCGCGGCCGCCGCGTGATGCAGCTGCTCGAGGGCGAGGAGTCCGACGTGCGCTCGCTCTACGCGCGGATCCTCGCCGACCCGCGGCACGAGGGCGTGGTCACCGTCTGGACCAGCGTGCACGAGCAGCGCCGCTTCCCGGACTGGTCGATGGGCTTCGACGAGCTCGACCTGCCCGTCGAGCGGCCCGCCTCCTGGCCCGAGCCGGACCTCCCCGAGCAGTCGATCGACGCCGTGGCGGACGACTACCTCCGCCGCCGGTCGGAGGCGCTGCGGAGCGCGCTGGTGAGCAGCGACCCCCTCGTCGCGAGCCTCGCCGTCATCCTGCACGGGCACCGCCCGGAGCGCGTCCTCGAGGGCGGCGCCGGAGTGCGGCTGCGCTGCGCCGAGTGCCGCGCCTTCGACGCCCACGACGGGTACGACTCCTACCCCTGCGCGACCGCGAGGACCGCGATCCAGGCGCTCGAGGCGGCCTGACGCGAGCCGGGCGGCCGTGCGGGATCACCGTCCCGGGCGCTCCGAGCGCACCCCCTTCCGCGGGTCTGCGCAAGCCCGTCCGCTCGCCCCGGCGCGCCCCTAGGGTGAGGCCATGACCGATCCCGGCGCGGCCCGCCACGACGTCCTCATCATCGGCGGCGGCAACGCCGGACTCTCGACCGCGGGACGGCTGCGGCGCTCCGGAGTGAACGACGTCGCGGTGATCGAGCCCCGGTCGACCCACGTCTACCAGCCGATGCTCTCCCACGTCGCGGGCGGCACCGCACCCGCCTCCGCGGCGACCCGGCCCCAGGGCTCGGTGACGCCGAAGGGGGTCGTCTGGATCCAGGACCGCGTCGAGACGATCGACCCGGTCGCGCACACGGTCACCCTCCTCTCCGGCCGCACCGTCGGCTACGGGCAGCTCGTCGTCTGCCCCGGGATCCAGAAGGACTGGGCCGCCGTCCCCGGGCTCCAGGAGGCGATGGACTCGCCGTTCGGAGTGTCCAACTACGAGTACGAGTACGCCCGCAAGGCGTCGCAGGTGCTCCGCGAGGTCCGCTCCGGCACCGTCGTCTTCACGCAGCCCGGCGGCCCCGGCACCTGCTCCGGCGCCTCGCAGAAGCCGATGTACCTCGCCTGCGACTACTGGCGCGCGACCGGCGTCCTCGACCGCATCCGCGTCGTGCTCGTCGTGCCGACCCCCACCCTGTTCGGGATGCCGCTGATCGACTCCGAGCTCGAGCGGAAGGTGGCGGAGTACGGGATCGAGGTCCGCTACGGCCGCGAGCTGGTCGAGGTCGACGCAGCCGAGCGGAGGGTCGTCCTCGCCGTCGACGAGCGCGCGACCGCCCTCCCCGGCCCCGACCGCGCGCGGCGCTCGACCGACGGCCCGCGCGAGACGCTGTCGTACGACGTGCTGCACGCCGTGCCCCCGCAGTCGGCCCCCGACTGGCTGGCCGGCACCGGACTGGCCGCCGAGGGCGACGAGGGCGGCTTCGTCGAGGTCGACCCGCTGACCCTGCGGCACCCGCGGTTCCCCGACGTCTGGGGGCTCGGCGACGCGGCGGCCACGGTCAACTCGAAGTCCGGAGGAGCGCTGCGCCAGCAGACCACCACGCTCGCGAAGAACCTCGTCGCCGCGCAGAAGGGCCGCCCGCTCCCCCGCGTCTACAACGGCTACTCCGTCTGCCCCTTCGTGGTCTCGCGGTCGAGCGTGGTGTTCGCCGAGTTCGACGACCGCTACCGCCCGAAGCCGACCGTCCCCTTCTGGACGGGCCTGGCGAAGGAGCGGCGCCTCACCTACCTCGCCGACCGCCGCGTCCTGCCGTGGGTGTACTGGAATCTGATCCTGCAGGGACGGGCCTGAGCGTCCTCTTCCGGACATGTCCGGAAGAGGCGCTTGCCGCTGCCGGAGGCGCTCCCGAGACTGAGGGGTCGGCACCACCGTCCGACGTGCCCCCTCGTCTCCTGGAGGACCCGATGCGGCCCAGCCCGACTCCCGACCGCTCCGGCACCGCGCGATGACGACCGCGCAGGACTGGGGGCCCTCGACCGACGCGGACTCCGCCGGCGGTCCGCTCGCCTCGCGGAGGCAGCGCGTGCGCGCCTGGATGCGCGGCGGCTCCTTCGGGCCGACCGGCCTCACCCGGCGCGGCTGCCTCCTGGTGCTGGCGTCGGTGCTCGTGGTGGCGGTGCCGGTCGTCGCGCTGACGCTCGCGCACGTCGACCCGCACGCGTCGCTGAAGGTCTGGATCCTGGCGATCACGCTGATCGCGCTGGTCGGAGCGCTGCTCCGGGTCGTCGCCGACGCCGGTCCGGACCCGCAGGCCGACCTCGACCGCGCGGGCAAGGCGGTCGGAGCAGTGGCCGCGGCCTACACGGCGCTGGCCGTGATCATCGACTGGGGGATGCTGCACCTCTGAGGCGCGGTCAGCGGGCCTCGTCGCGCGGGTCGTCCGTGCCGTCGGGAGCGCTGCCGATCACGTCCGGAGTGCTGCCGGTGCCGCCCTGCGCGCTCCCGGTCCCGTCCTGCGCCGCTCGCTCGTCCTCGCGCCGGCTGAGCCAGCCCGGGCCCTCGCGCCGCAGCCGCTCCGCCTCCGGACTCGGGACGGGCGGCGCCGCCGGCCGCCGCAGGAGCCGCACCTGCCGGACCGCGCCGAGCACCACTCCGGCGCCGAACAGCGGCAGGCCGAGCAGGAGCACCAGCCACAGCGGCGCGTGCCGGCGTCCGCCGCCGACGACCGCGCCGAGATCCCAGCCCGCGTCCGCCGCCAGCCAGAGCATCCCCGCCACGAAGACGGCGCTCACCAGCGAGAGCGCCCAGGGCTGCGCGAGGAGGAGCGCCTGCGTGCGCTCCGTGCGGAAACCCTTCGCCATGCGCCGATCCTAGGCGGGCGTCAGCCGGCGAGGATCCGGTCGACCAGCCCCTGCGCGTCGCCCTCCGCGGGAACGATCTGCACGGTGTCGCCCTCGATCGGCTGCATCACGGAGAGCGCCGACTCGACCCGGTCGCCCACGCGGAGGAGGAGCCGGGCGTCGGCCCCCTCGTCGATGGCCGCCTGCGAGCCGCGGCGCAGGAGGGCGGCGCCCGCCTCGTCGAACCGGACGTCGACGACCCCCGTGCTCGGATCGGCCTCGACCGCGGCGACGCCCGCGCGGGTGAAGTCCTCGGGATCGACGAGGACGTCCTGCCCGCCGACCGGGACGCACTGCGGATCGGAGCCGGGCTCGCAGAGCGCCGAGACGGCGACCCCGAGGCCGCCGACGGGCTCCGGAGTGGCGGACGGGGACGCCGCGGGCGACGACCCGGCGGAGCAGCCGGTCAGGGCGAGCAGGAGGAGCGCGGCGGCTCCGGGGGCGGTGCGGCGGATCACGGGATCTCCTCGGGTCGCGTCGGAGCGCGCCACGATACCGAGGCTCCGGCGCTGCGGCCACTCGGCGGCACGGCTCGGGCGGAGCGGCTGCGGCGGGCGGCGGCGGACCGGAGGAACCCGGCCGGATCCCCGGGCTGGTCGCTCGGGGCCGGACCCCGCTCGATCCCTCCGCACGGGGCCGGTCGGAGCCCGGCCTCCCGGAGCCCGCCCCTCAGAGGCGGACGACCAGCTTCACCGCCGACACACCCTCGTGCAGCCGGTCGAGGGCGGGCTGCAGCGCGGCGAGCCCCTCACCCACCACCTCGGGCGCCGGGGCGCAGACGTGACGGCCCTCGGCGAGCGCCGCCGGCAGGTGGTCGCGCCACAGCATCGGCCCCACCTCGTTCGTCATCAGCGAGCCGCCCCAGACGAAGCGGGCGCGGATGCCGCGGCGCCGGGCCGCGATCTGCAGCGCCGCGGTGCCGCCGACCACGCGCAGCATCGTCCGCACGAAGGCGGCGCTGACACCGCGCCGACGCGGGAGCGAGCCGAACGAGACGGAGGGGCTGGCCAGGGCGACGCGTCGCGCTCCGGTGCCCGCGGCCACCGCCACCGACGGGGCACCGGAGCCCGTCCCGATCGCGAGCACCCCCGCGACCTCGTGGCCCGCGAGCGCCGCCACCAGGTCGGCGACGACGGTGGGGCTGCGGTAGTCGAGCACGATCTCGGCGCCCAGCTCGCGCATCCGATCGTGGTTGCGGGGCGACGCGGTCGTCGCCACGCGGTGCCCGGAGGCGACGGCGAGCTGGATCGCGTTGCTCCCCACGCTCGTCGTCCCGCCCCAGACCACGACCGTCCTGCCCGTCGGCCGGACCGGGGCGCTCGGGTGCGGCAGGGCGAGGTGGTCCCGCTGGAACAGCGCCGTCGCCGCCGTCGAGACCGCGAGCGGCAGCACCGCCGCCTCCTCGAAGCCCAGCCGGTCGGGGATCGGCGCCGCCAGGTCCTCGCGCACGACCGTGTACTCCTGGAAGGCGCCCTCGTCGCGGTTCCGCCGCCCGCGCTCCATCCCGACCGCGTAGGCGACGACCCGGTCGCCGACGGCGAAGCGCGTCACTCCAGGGCCGACCGCCTCGACCACTCCGGCCACGTCCTCCCCGAGCACCGCCGGGTACGGCACCCACCGGAACATCAGATCGCCCGTCCACTGCTTCATCTCGTCGACCGGATTCACGGCCAGGGCGCGGTTGCGCAGCAGGACCTCCCCCGGACCGGGGACGGGCATCGGAGCGGGGCGGACGACGAGGTCGGCCCGCGGGGCGGTCAGCAGGGCGGCGGCGTTCTCGGGCACGGGCGACTCCAGTCGGAAGTGATGGCAGGACGTGTCGTCACACTACTCCTGATGACACGTCGTGTCGTCAGCTATCCTGGGCGGATGTCACGCTGGGCCCCCGACGCCGCCCTCCGCCTCGAGCAGGCGGCGATGGAGCTCTTCGCCGAGCACGGCTACGCGGGCACCACCGTCCCCGCGATCGCGGAGCGCGCCGGGCTCACCACCCGCACCTTCTTCCGCCACTTCGCCGACAAGCGCGACGTCCTCTTCCTCCGCGAGCGCGAGTTCCCCGAGATCGTCGGCCGCCTGCTCGCCGGCGCCCCCGCCGGCCTCGCGCCGATGGACCTCGTGATGCACGGCCTCGAGGCGGCCGCCTCGGGCGACCTCCAGACCTGGCGCGCTCCGATCGCCGCCCGCCGTGCCGTCGTGCGCTCCGAGCCGCAGCTGCGCGAGCGCGAGCTCCTGAAGTCGGCCGCCCTCGCCGAGAGCATGCGCGCCGCCCTCGTCGACGCCGGAGTCGCGCCGGAGGACGCGGCCCTCGCCGCCCTCGCGGCCTCCGCCCTCTTCGACCTCGCCCTGGAGCGCTGGCTCGCCGCACCCGAGGGGTCCCTCCTGGTCGACGTCCTCCGCGCCGAGCGCGCACGCCTCGGCGCGCTGCTCGCGCGCTGACCCGCACGACGCTGTCGAGGCGTCGCGAACGGTCGTCCTCCGCGGCGGGAGGCGGCCGTTCGCGACGCTTCGGACCGGCGGGCGGGGGACGATCCGCTCAGAGCGCCCAGGGGAACGCGGGGGCGTTCGAGCGGGCGCCCTGCGCGGCCTTCGAGCGGACGGGCTCGCCGAGCTCGGCGAGCAGCGCCTCCGACTCGCCGACGAGGACCGCGAGCGCGCCGGGCGTGAACCAGTCGGGGCGCAGGGCGAACAGGAGGTCCTCGGTCGCCGTGTTGCCGCTGGCGCCCGGTGCGAAGGGGCAGCCGCCGAGGCCGCCGAGCGCGCCGTCGACCACCGCGGCCCCGGCCTGCACGGCGGCGATCGCGTTCGCGACGCCCGAGCCCCAGGTGTCGTGGCCGTGGAACACGATCTCGCGGGGCGGGGTCTCCGCGGCCACGCGTGAGACGAGCGACGCCACCTGGCCGGCGTGCGCCTGACCGAGCGTGTCGCAGACGACCACGTCGGCCGCTCCCGCCGCTCGCGGGTCGCGCGCGATCGCGAGCACGCGCTCCTGGTCGACCGGGCCCTCGAACGGGCAGGTGAACGAGGTGGCGATGCACAGCTGGATCCGCCCGCCGACGCTCTCGGCGAGCGCGACCGCCTCCGGCATCGCGGCCAGGCTCGCCTCGGTCGGCCTGCCGACGTTGGCGAGGTTGTGCGAGTCGGACGCCGAGAAGCAGTACTGGAAGCGGCGCGCCCCCGCGGCGGCCGCACGCTCGACGTGGCGCGGAGTCGCGACCCACACCCAGCACCGCTCCAGCTCCTCGGGAGTGAGCGCGGCGATCACGTCGAGGGTGTCGGCCATCGGAGGGACGAGGTCGCCGCGCGCGAGCGAGCCGATCTCGAGCTCGGGCACTCCCGCGGCGAGCAGCGTGCGCGCGAGGTCGACCTTGCGCTCGGTCGTCAGGAGCTTGCCGGTGAGCTGCAGGCCGTCGCGGAGGGTGACGTCGCGCAGGCGCGCGGAGGCGAGCGCGGTCACCGGCCGGCCTCCTCGGCAGCGGCGGCGGAGGGAGCAGCAGCAGCGGCCGGAGCTGCAGCAGCAGCCCCGCCGGCGGAGGGAGCAGCGGGACCGGTGCGCCGGAGCATCCCCAGCACCTCCTCGGTGTCCTGGCCCAGGTCGGGCGCGAGCGAGCGGATGGGGAGGGAGCGGCCGCCGAGCACCGGCACGATCCCCGGGAAGCCCACGCCGCGCAGGGTGCCGCCGGCGTCCTCGACGTCGAAGGCCTGGATCATGTCGCGCGCCGCGTACTGCTCGCTCGCGCTGATGTCGGCGGCCGTGTAGATCGGGCCGGAGGGGACGCCCTCGTCGTCGAGGACCGCGAGCGCCTCGGCGGCGGTGCGGCCCGCCGTCCACGCGCCGATCGCCGCGTCCAGCTCGTCGCGCCGGGCCCAGCGCTGCTCGTTCGAGGCGAGCGCCGGGTCCTCGCCCAGGTCGGCGCGGCCGATCACCGCCATCAGCCGCTGGAAGATCGCGTCCGCGTTCCCCGCGATCACGATGCTCGCCCCGTCGGCGCAGGTGTAGGCGTTGGTCGGGGCGATGCCCTCCATCCGCCCGCCGACGCGCTCCCGGACGATGCCGTGCGCCTGGAAGTCGGGGATCAGCGACTCCGTCATCGAGAACATCGCCTCGTGCAGCGCGACGTCGACGACCCGCTCCGCCAGCGGTGCCGGATCCAGTCCGGCGGAGCGGCGGGTCTCGCGCTGGAACAGCGCCATCATCACTCCGTAGCCCGCGTACAGCCCGGCGATCGAGTCGCCGATCGAGACGCCGACGCGCACGGGCGGCCGGTCCGGGTCGCCGACCAGCTCGCGGAACCCGCCCATCGCCTCCGCGACCGCGGCGAACCCGGGCCGGGCCGACAGCGGGCCGGTCTGCCCGAACGCGGAGATGCGGCCGATCACGATGCCGGGCCGGGCCCCGTCGAGCACGTCCGGCCCGATCCCCCAGCGCTCGAGCGTGCCGGGCCGGAAGTTCTCGAGCACCACGTCGCACTCGGCGACCAGGCGGCGGACGGCGTCGCGCCCCTCGTCCGTGCGCAGGTCGAGCGCGATCGAGCGCTTGTTGCGGTTGATCGTGTGGAAGAGGAGCGAGGTCTCGGACCCCTCGTGCAGCCGCCAGCGGCGCAGCTCGTCCCCCGTGCCGGGCCGCTCCACCTTGATCACCTCGGCGCCGAAGTCGGCGAGCAGCCGGCCAGCCGTGGGCGCCGCGATGAAGTTGCCGAGCTCGAGGACGCGGACGCCCGCGAGCGGGAGGGGTGCGGTCATGGCACGGCCTTTCGCTCCCGTCGAGGCTAGCGCGGAGGACGGCGCCACCCCCTGCCCTCACGCGGACGCCCGACCTACACTTGCCGGACATCATGCGCAGACACACCCTCACTCCGCGACCGGACTGGCGAGCCCGCTGCGACGAGATCGGCTTCAGCTTCTACGACCTCCCCTCCGAGGGCGGCCGCCCCTACTGGAACGAGTCCGCGGCGTACTCCTTCGAGCCCGCCGAGATCGACCTGCTCGAGCGCACGACCTCGGAGCTCTTCGACCTCTGCATGGAGGCGTGCGAGCTCGTGGTGCGGAAGGGCCGCTTCGCCGAGTTCGGCATCCCGCCCCGCTTCCACGAGCTGGTGCGCACCTCGTGGGACGAGGACGACCCCACGGTCTACGGCCGCTTCGACCTCGCCTACGACGGCGCGGGCGCGGTGAAGCTGCTCGAGTTCAACGCCGACACCCCGACCTCGCTGGTCGAGACCGCCGCGGCCCAGTGGCAGTGGCTCGTCGAGACGAAGGGTCCCGACGCCGACCAGTTCAACAGCCTGCACGAGCAGCTCGTCGAGCAGTGGCGCCACCTCCGCCTCGAGCGCTGGAGCCTCGACGAGGGCGCCCGGCTGCACCTCGCGTCGCTGCACGACTCCGGAGACGGCGAGCTGATCGTCGAGGACGCCGACACCGTCGCCTACATGGCCGAGACCGCGGCGCAGGCCGGCTTCGACCCCAAGCTGATCTTCGTCGAGGACATCCGCTACGAGCTCGACGGCGCCGGCTTCCTCGACGGCGACGGCGAGCCGATCCGCCACGTCTTCAAGCTCTACCCGTGGGAGTGGATGCTCGGCGAGCAGTTCGGTGGCCTCCTCCTCGACCGGCGCGAGCGCACCCGCTGGGTCGAGCCGGCGTGGAAGCTCCTGCTCAGCAACAAGCAGCTGCTGGTGGTGCTGTGGGAGATGTTCCGCGGCCACCCGAACCTGCTGCCCGCCTCCGTGCATCCGCTGCCCGGCACCGCCCAGGTGCGCAAGCCGCGCCTGGGGCGGGAGGGCGCCAACGTGACGGTCCTCGACGCCGACGGCTCGGTCGTCGCCGAGAACGGCGGGAGCTACGGCGCCGAGGGCTTCATCCACCAGGAGCGCGCCGAGCTGGCCCGGGTCGACGGGAAGACCGTCGTCATCGGCAGCTGGATCGTCGGCGAGACCCCGGCCGGCATCGACGTGCGCGAGACGAGCGGCCTGATCACCGGCGACCTGGCGGAGTTCGTCCCCCACTACATCGAGGGCGGACGGAGCGACGGGGTCGCGACGGCCGCGGACGCCGCGTCGGCCGCCTCCCGCCCCGGGCACGGCGCCACCCCCGCCTACGGCGCTCCCGCGCCCGGCACCCCCGCGCCCGAGTACGGCGCCCCCGAGCACGACCGGCCGCAGGACACCCGCGCGGCCCGCCCGCAGGACGAGGAGACCCGATGACGGACGACGACCGCACCCCCGGCGATTCGGGGACGCCGAGCTCCGGGAACGACTGGGGCAGCCGCGAGCCCGGAGCGGGCTCCGGCACGCCGAGCGGCGGCTCGAGCGGCGGCACCGGCCGCGGCGACGGCGCCACCCGCACCGCTCCCCACCGCTCCCGGAGCGTCGGCATCAGCGGCATCGCGAAGAACCGCCGCGGCCTGCTCATCGGCGGCGCGGTCGCGGTCGGCGCGGTCGGCCTCGCCGTCGCCCTCGCGAACGGCGGCCCCTCGACCGACGGCGTCGTCGCCACGGGAGCCGACGGCCAGGACTACGTCATCCCCGAGAACGCCGAGCGCCCCGTCTATGCGAGCCGCGAGGACTGCCTCGCCGACGTGCGGGAGCAGATCGCCCAGCTCCAGGCGCAGGGCGAGGAGGTCGGCGACGACCCCGAGCAGCTGTGCGAGGCGACCGACGAGTACCGCGGGCACTACGCCGGCGGCTTCTGGCTCGGCCCGCTGATCTTCGCGTCCTCGCGCTGGAACTCGACGCGGGCGACCAGCTGGGCGCCCGTCGCGTCCGGCGGCTTCGCGGCCCGCGGAGCGACCCAGCCCGACGTCGTGCAGCGCGCGCCGGCCGGCTCGACCGTCGGCTCGAAGGCGACCCTCTCCGGCGGCTTCGGCTCCTCCGGCAAGTCCGGCTTCGGCTCCACCGTCGGCGGCTGACCGCGGCGCACCTCGGCCCTCGCGCCCGAGACGCGCCGAGGCGTTCGCGCGCCGCCGGAACACCGCTCGCAGGCCGGCGTCTCGACGATCGCGGGGACGGCTCGCCGCCGCTCCCGCTCTCAGGAGGAGGGCGTCGCGCTCGGGAAGAAGTGCCGCTCGACGGGATCGCCGTCGGCGTGGGTCAGCGCCGCCGCGCGGATCTCGCGGTCGCGGCCGGTGAGCCGCTGGGTCTCCTGCCGCCGGAACTCGCCCCACGAGGGCACCATGAACGTCTCCAGCTGCACGTCGGCCTCCTCCCCGCTCCGGTAGAGCGCCCAGCGCGAGGCGCCGGTCCGGCGGCGGGAGCTCTCCAGCAGCCGCATGGCCGATCGGAAGTCCGCGAGGGAGTCGGGGCGGACCGTCCACGAGATCTGCACCATCACCGGCCCGTCCGTCGGCTCCGGCTCGAACACCAGCGTGGGCGTGGGCCACGACATCGAGATGCTGCGGTCGACGGTGCCCGTCCCCGGCAGCAGGGGCAGCACCCGCACGCTGGCCGCCACGAGGAGGAGCAGAGCGGCCGCCGCGGCGTACGCGGGCGCGGTGCCGAGCACCTGCGCGGCCAGGCCCCAGCCGATCGAGCCGACCGCCATGGTCCCCATGAAGACCAGGATGTAGATCGAGGCTCCGCGGGACCGCACCCACTGCGGCAGCGTGAGCTGCAGCGCCGCGTTCAGCACGGTGAGGGTGCCGATCCACGCCAGCCCCGCGAGGACCAGCAGCAGCAGGGCCGGAACGAGGGGCAGGAAGGCCGCCGCGAGAGTCCCCGCCGCGAACAGCACGGCGCTCGCCCCGATGACGACGTCGTCCGAGAGCTTCCGGCGGGCGAGCGGCAGGGCGAAGACGCCGAGCACGGCACCGGCACCGAGGGCCCCGAGGAGGAAGCCGTAGCCGCTGGAGTCGAGCTGGAGGCGCTTCGCGGTGAGCGGCAGCAGCGCCCAGAGCGCACTGGCCGGCAGGGCGAAGAGCGCGGAGCGGAGGAGGATCCGGCGGACGAGGTGCGCGGAGGCGACGTACCGGATCCCTCCCTTCAGCGCGGCGCCGAACTGCTCGCGGTCGTCGAGGCCGGTCTGCGTCGGCCGCTTCCACCAGAGCAGAGCGAGCACGGCGCCGATGAAGCTCAGGGCGTTGATGCCGAAGACCACCGGAGCGCCGAACGCCGAGAGGACGACTCCCGCCAGGGCCGGGCCGACCGCGCGGGCGCCGTTCACCGTCACGCCGCCGAGGGCCGACGACGCCGCGATCAGGTTCCGGGGCACGAGCTCCGGCTGGATCGCCTGCCAGGCGGGCGAGGTCAGGGTGGAGGTGATGCCGAGGAGGAAGGTGAAGGCCAGGATCGTCCACGGCGTCAGCGCGCCGACCGCCGCCACGACCGTCAGAGCGGCCGCCAGCAGCGCGCTGGCCGACGACCCCCAGATGAGCAGCCGCCGCCGGTCGAGCGAGTCGGCCAGCACGCCCGCGGGGAGGGCGACGAGGATCGAGGGCGCCAGGCTCGCCGTCTGCACGAGCGCGACGACCGCCGCGCCCGCGGCCGCCTCGACCAGGTACCACTGGGCTCCGACGGTCTGCATCCAGGTGCCGATGTTGCTGCCCAGCTGGGCGAACCACAGCACGCGGAAGGCGGTGATCGCCATGGGCGCCCAGGCCGACGGCTGCGCCGGCGCGGACGTCTGCGCCGGGGCGGCGGGAGCGGGAGCCGGAGCGACGTCCTCAGTCACGGGGCACGGCCTGCCGCACCGAGAAGAGGTTGCCGAACGGGTCCAGCAGCTGGCACAGCCGCTCCCCCGTGAACACCGTCTTCGGACCGCGGTGGGCGACGGCGCCGTTCGCCGTCCAGTCGGCGACGACGGCGTCGACGTCGGGGACCGTCCAGTACGGGCTCGTGCCGTCGGGTCCGGGCCGGTTCAGCTCGTCCCGCTCGTGCAGCGTCAGGCGGGTGCCGTCCAGGTCGTAGGCCACGAGCGCCCCGCCGCGGACGACGGGCTCGCGCCCGAGCCGCGCCGAGTACCAGGCGATCGCGGCGTCGAGGTCGTCGACGAAGTAGAAGACGTTTCCGACTCCGGCGAACTCCGTCGTCGTCATGCTCGGGCCGGCGGGAGGGCGTCGCGGAGGAAGGCGAGCGAGGGGCCGATGGCCGCCTCCGTGTACCCCTCGGCGTGACGGGTGCCCGGGATCAGCTGCAGCGTGCTGGCGACTCCGACCGCGGAGAGCGCCGCCTGCATGGCCTGCGCGTCGCTCACGGGGACGAACTCGCCGAGCGAGTTGGCCAGGAACACCGGCCCGCCGTCCGGGGAGGCGTGGCGCGTCGTGGAGGCGGCGGTGAGCAGCCCGCGGTCGCCCCCGACCTCGTTGAGGATCGTCCAGCGCAGGAAGGCGTCGTTCCGGCCGGTCTGGTTGATGTCGGCGCTCTTCATGGCGTCGAGGTCCTGCGTCGTCGGCGTGGCCGGGAGGTCGTCGGTCGCCTCGACGATGCCGAGGAGGTCGAACATCCCCGACCAGCTGACGGCGGGCCGACCGGTGGCGATCGCGGCCTCCACGACCAGGTTCCCGCCCGCCGATCCGCCGAAGAACGCCAGCCTGCTCCGGTCGAACGCCCACTCGGACGCGACCGCCCACCGCTCCGCGGCGAGCACGTCGTCCCTGCTGGCCGGGAAGACCGAGTCCGGAGCCTCGCGGTAGTCCGCCGCGAACACGAGGTAGCCGGCGTCGACCAGCATCGTCGCCAGCGCCCGCTCCTTGCTCTTGTCCCCCCGGAACCACCCGCCGCCGTGGATCAGCACGACGGCCGGCCGAGCAGCGTCCTCGGCCGGGGACACCGACCTGCTGTACACGTCCAGCACCTGCGGCGACGACCCCCCTTCGACGTACGGAACCCCGATGCTCACTGACGGCTCGTCCGACACGGTGACCCCCTCCGATCCAGATTCTCGACTGCAGTCAGACCGTAGGAGCCGGGGGCGGCGCGAGCCAGGCCCTGCCGGGGTCACCCAGGAGGGCGCCCGCAGGCCCGCCCGCCGCGGCTGGGCGGATCGCGACTAGCCTCGGAGGGTGTTCCTGACCGAGCCGTACGGCTTCCGCGACCGCTCCGCCCTCGACGAGCGCCGGGCCCTGCTCGAGGACGAGCCCTCGGTGCAGCCCCTCCGGGCGTTCCGCGAGGAGCTCCTCGCCCGGCGCACCCGCAGGCATCCGGGTGCCGTGGTGCCCGACTTCGACCCGGCCGAGGCCGGCGTCGAGGCGCGTGCGCTCATCGTGCTGGAGGCCCCGGGACCGATGTCGACCGGCCCCGACGGCTCCGGCTTCGTCTCGGTCGACAACGACGACGCGACCGCCGCCTCGACCTGGACCCTCCGCGACGAGGTCGGACTGCACGCCCGCACCCTGGTCTGGAACATCGTGCCGTGGCAGCTCGACGGCGTCCCCGACGCGGACGAGGTGCGGCAGGGCGCGATGGAGCTGCGCCGGCTCCTGCCGCTGCTCCCCGACCTGCGGGTCGTCGTCAACGCCGGGACCGCGCCGACCAGCGGCTGGAAGAAGAACATCGAGCCGTACCTGGTCGACGGCCCGACCGTCATCGACTCGTGGAGCCCCGGCCAGCGGGCGATGAGCCAGCCCCGCAAGCGCGACGAGCTGAAGCGCGCCTTCGAGCGCGCGACGCACCTGGTCGGCTGAGCCCCCGGGGCTCCGAGGCGTCACGAACGGTCGTCATCCGAGCCGGGAGGCGGCCCTTCGCGACGCCTCGACCGCCGGCGGACGGTCCGCTCAGGCCGAGCGGGCGTCCCGCAGCGCGTCGGCCGACTGCTGCGCGGCGCGGCGGACGTCGCGGTCCGGGTCGCGGAGCATGCCCGTCAGGACGGCCTCGACGCTCGCCGCGAACTCGCCCTTCGCGTCGCGACCGGAGGAGATCCCCGCCAGAGCGGCCGCCACGAGAGCGCGGGCTCCTGCCGCGCGGACCCGGGGGTGCTCATCGGTGGTCAGGCGGGACAGCTTCTTCTGCCCGCCCAGCACGCGCTCGGCGCAGACGCGGGCGCACATCTCGCGGACGCGCCAGGAGGGGTTCGCGAGTCCGGCGGTCACCGCGTCGGCGGCGTCGTCGTCCCAGACGTAGAGGAGCGCGCGGGCGCCCCAGAGCTCGGGCCAGTAGAGGGAGGGTGCTCCCTTGAGGATCCCGTCGGCGTGTTCGCCGCCCACGGTGAGGAGGAAGGACTCGCCCTCGTACCCGCCGGTGAGCAGGGCCGCGGATCGCAGGGCGACGTTGCGCTCCCCCTCGCGGGCGACCTGCGCGCGCAGGCGCTCCTCGAGCGGATCGGTGAGGGTGACGGTCGGTTCGTTGTCGCGTGCCATGAGGCTCCCGAGAGTACCCGCCCGCCCCGCGCCTTCGAAGACCCGCAGCGTTCGGCGCCGCGGCGGTCGGCCCTCTCCGTCCTGCGGCGATGGTCCGATCAGCACTCGTGCCACCTGCTGGTCGAGTGGCGCCGCAGGGACCACGGCTGAGGGACGCCTGGTAGATTCGATCCGATCGACCCCCTCCCAAGCCTCTCCGCGATGCTCACATGGGAGGGGCCTTTTTCTTCGGCACCGAGGTACTGCGATGGCACGGAAACCGAGCCTGTCGTGGAAGCAGCAGGTCCAGCTCCTCCGTGACCGCGGGCTCGGCATCGCCGACGGGGAGGCCTGCACGAGCTACCTGGCCGCGCAGAACCACTACCGCTTCTCCGGGTACGCCCGCTACTTCCAGCGGGCTCCGCACGACGGGGACGACTCGTTCGCGGACGGAGTCTCGTTCGAGGACGTCCGAGCGGTCTGCGACGCAGATGAAGCGCTGCGGCAGAGCCTGCGTGCTCGACTGGCCCGTGCCGAGATCCTTCTCCGCAGCCGTACGGCTCATGTCATCGCTCGTGAGCACGGCCCGTACGAGTGCTCTCTCGAGAAGAGCTTCTACTCCGAGTCTCCGAACGCGGAGTCGACAGTCGATTCGTGCCTCCGCGACATCGAGCGCAGCAGGGAACGGCATGTCCTCCGCTTCACGGAGCTCCCCGGCGGCAGGGGCGCGGCCGCCTTCGGCGAGCTACCGGTGTGGTCGGCCGTCGAGGCATGGTCCTTCGGAACTCTGTCGAGATGCATCGAGCGAGGGGCACGAGGATCGCTTGCGGGGGACGTCGCGTCCGGTCTGGGAGTCGCCCGAGCCGGTTTCGCCTACCGGGTCCGCGCACTCGTCTACCTGCGCAACCGGTGCGCTCACCACAGCTGGCTCTGGAACCACTCCGTGATCGATGCGGGCCCGACGCCCGACAACGTCCGCGCGAAGGCGAAACGTCTCGCCGGGCAGTTCACTCCGCGCTCGGTCGTGGACGTCATCGCTTCGTTGGACGACATCCTCCTACGAGGAGCGGACGCGGCCCCGATCCTTCCGGAGCTCGTCGCCGAGCATTCCCTGCACGACGTGTTCTGGCGAGGGCTCATGACGCCCCGGAGCCCCCTCGATCATCGAGGACCGCAGTGAGAGCGACGCGACCGGGACGGTCCCGCCCGCCCCGCGCTACGGCGGATGCCGCAGCGGATCGGACGATGCCCGCCCGCTCAGGAGGCGCCCACCGGGAGGTCGGCCCCGCCTGACTATGCTGGTGCCACCCCCGGCAGCCGAGCCTTCTGAGCCTCGTCCGCGCCGGGGTGGCGCGGCTCACCCGCCCGGGGAGCGGAGGAGGTCCTCTCATGGCCGATCGGCCGAACCTCCGCCATGTCGCGGCGGTCGCGGGCGTCTCGCACATGACCGTGTCGCGCGTGCTCAGCGGGCACCCCAACATCAAGGAGTCGACCCGCCAGAAGGTCCTCGAGGCGGTCGACGAGCTCAACTACAGGCCGAACATCGCCGCCCGCTCCCTCGTCACGCAGCGCACCGACCGCATCGGCGTGATGATCGAGAGCGGCGCCGAGTACGGGCCGTCGAGCACCCTCCGCGCGATCGAGCGCGCCGCCCGCGAGAAGGGGTACTCGATCACCTCCGTCGCGCTGCGGCCGGACCTCGAGATGACCCCCACCGACGCGATCGCCCACCTGATGGGCCTCGGGATCGACGCGCTCTGCGTGATCGCGCCGCGCTCCTCCTCCGTGGCGACCCTCCGCACCGTCGAGATCGGCGTGCCGACGCTCGTGGTGAAGAGCGACAAGGATCCGAGCTTCCTCACCGTCTCGGTCGACCAGCAGGCCGGCATGTTCCAGGCCGTCGACCACCTGGGGAACCTCGGCCACCGCGACGTGCTGCACCTCTCCGGCCCCCTCGACTGGCTCGATGCGCGCGCCCGCGAGCGCGCCTTCCACAGCCGCGCGAAGTCGTGGGGGATGCACGAGCGCCCCATCGTCATCGGCGACTGGACCCCGGACTCCGGGTACGACTTCGCCGCGAGCCTGCAGTCGGTGCCCGACTTCACCGCGATGGTCGTCGCGAACGACGAGATGGCGCTCGGAGTGATCCACGGCCTCGTCGAGCGCGGGATCCGCGTGCCCGAGGACGTGAGCATCGTCGGCTTCGACGACCTGCCCACCGCCCGCCACTTCCTCCCGCCGCTGACGACGGTCCGCCAGGACTTCGACAAGCTCGGGACGACGGTCGCCGAGGTGATCCACGCGAGGATCCGCGGCCAGGAGATCCCGCAGCGCACCCGGATCCCCACGGAGCTGGTGATCCGCTCCTCCACGGCCGCTCCCCGATCGTGACCCTCCTGTTCCCGTCCCGCCGCATGCGCTCGCGTATCATCGGCGGCAGCCCCTGGCACGCCGGACCCTGACGGCGCGCCGCACACGAACCGAGGACGGCACGTGGCGATCTCATCGAGGACGACCCGGAGCTCCGCGGCACCCGTCGTCGAGATGACCGGCATCCGCGTCTCCTTCGCCTCCGGACCCGCTCTGAAGGACGGGAACCTGCGGCTGGTGCCGGGCGAGATCCACGGGCTGATGGGCGAGAACGGCGCGGGCAAGTCCACGCTGATCAAGACGCTCACCGGCATCCACCAGCCCGACGCGGGCGAGATCCTCGTCGACGGCGTCGCCCGGCGCTTCAGCGGCCCGGCGGAGGCGAAGGCAGCGGGCATCACGGCCGTGTTCCAGGACGAGCGCCTCACCGACAACCTCAGCATCGGCGAGAACGTGATGCTCGGCCACGAGGTCCGCGGCCGCTTCGGCATCTCCTGGTCGCGCACCCACCACCGCGCGGCCGAGATGCTCGCCGAGCTGGGCCTGGAGGACCTCGATCCGCACCTGCCGCTGCGCTCGCTCTCGCCGGCGATCCGCCAGCTGGTCGCGATCAGCCGCGCGATGGTCGACCGTCCGCGCGTGCTCGTGCTCGACGAGCCCACCTCCAGCCTCGACCTCAGCGACGTGGCCCGCCTCTTCACGGTGCTGCGGAGGCTGCGCGACCAGGGCGTCGCGATCCTGTTCGTCTCGCACTTCCTCGAGCAGGTCCTCACCCTCAGCGACCGGCTGACGGTGCTCCGCGACGGCGGCACCGTCGGCGAGTACCCGGCGCACACCATGGACCGCGCCGAGCTGATCGCGAAGATGATCGGCAAGGACATCGACGCGCTGCGGCAGATCGGCTCCGACCGCCGCGAGCACCGCCGCCAGCCGGTCGGCCCGGCGATCTACCGCGCGCACGGGATCGGCCGCCGCGGCGCCGTGGGCCCGACCGATCTGGAGCTGCACCGCGGCGAGATCGTGGGCTTCGCGGGCCTGCGCGGCTCGGGGCGCACCGAGCTGGCGTCGCTGGTGAGCGGGGTCGAGAAGCCGGACACCGGCGAGGTGCTGATCGACGGCGAGCCCGCCCGCATCTCCGACCCGGTGTCGGGCCTGCGCCACCGCATCGCCCACTCGAGCGAGAACCGCCGCGAGGACGGGATCATCGGCGACCTCTCCCTCCGCGAGAACCTCGTGCTGGGCCTGCAGGCTCTGCGCGGCTGGGCGCACCCGCTCTCGGCCGCCGAGACCGACACCCTGGTGCGCACCTACGTCGAGGCGCTGAACATCTCGCCGGCCGACCCGGACATCCCGGTGAAGTACCTCTCCGGAGGCAACCAGCAGAAGGTGGTCCTCGCGCGGTGGCTCGCGACCCGTCCGCGGCTGCTCGTGCTCGACGAGCCGGCGCGCGGGATCGACGTGGCGTCGAAGGTCGAGATCCAGGCGCACATCGCGCAGCTCGCGAAGGAGGGGGTGACCGTCGTCTACATCTCGTCCGAGCTGGAGGAGGTGGTGCGCCTCAGCGACCGCATCGTCGTCTTCAAGGACCGCGAGAAGATCGGCGAGGTCAGCAACGGCCCCTGGCTCACCGTCGACACGATCGTCGAGATGATCGCCGCCGACCGCGACGACGACCTCGACGACGACGACTGACCTCCCCCGCCGGCCGAGCGGCCGCACCGTCCACCGGGTCTCGATGAGCCGTCCGGGCTGCTCGACCGCCAGGACCTCGGCGCGCCGGCGGGTCCCGCTCGGGCGCCGGGCCTGCGAGGATCCGGGGGTGGACGATCAGCGACCGGACGAGCTCGCGGAGCTGCAGCGGCGCGCCTACGGCCGAGGCTCCGACATCGAGCGGGACCCCGGCGCGCTCGCCCGGCTCTCCGCGCTCGAGGCCCGCGTCCGTCCCGCCCTCGGCACCGCACTGCCGGGCGCGGTGGTTCCCGCGGACTCCGGGGACGCGGCGCCGGAGGACGCGGCACCTCCCGCGGACGCCTCCGCCGACGAGGCGTCCGACCCCCTCGGCCACGTCCCGCCCCGCCGCTCCCGTCGGCGCGGCCTCCTCCTCCCCGCCGCGCTGGCCGCGACGGCCGCCGTCGCCGCGGGCGCCACCCTCCTCGCCACCGCCGAGGACGGACAGCCCGGCCGCGAGGTCGCCGTGCTGCCGCTGTCGAACGGCACCGACCTCCCCGGCTGGGAGGGACTGGGGTTCGACGGATCGGTCACCACCGAGGACTTCGGCGGGCTCACCGTCGTGCGGCAGAGCCTGCCCGCCGACACGGGGCTCACCGTCGTCCGGCAGCGCCGCTCCTCGAGCGCCGGCTCGTGCCTCTCCATCGTGCGGACCGCCGAGCCGCAGGACGGCCTGTTCTTCCAGGGCTGCACGGCCGGAGCGTTCCCCGCGGTCGCGCAGTTCACCGTGACGTCGGCGGCGCCGGAGGCCCTGCGCGAGCGGTTCCCGATCGGCACGTCCCTGCGGTTCGCCCTCGAGGGCGACGAGATCCGCGTCCGATCCGACGCACCCTGACCACTCAGATCCCCGTCCGTCCGTGCGGATCGCCCACCTTCTTCGACTCGCTCGACCCGCGCTCGCGCAGGAACACGGCGAGCGCCGCCATGCTGCCCACCGCGAGGAACTCCGACTGCCAGTTCTGGAGCGTCCGGTTCCAGAAGTCGGCGGAGGAGACGTAGCCGAGCCAGTCGACGGGCGCCTCCAGGCTCGTCAGCTGCTCCTCGTTGTAGGCCACGACGCCCGTCACCGACTGCGCCGCCCAGGACAGCAGGAACACCGCCCCCATCACCAGCAGCAGCGAGTGCGAGAACAGCGCCTGCCGCAGGCCGCCGGCGGACGCCGAGGGCGGCGAGTCGTCCTCCGCGGACGCCCCCGCCTTCTGCTGCTCGTCGGTCTCGAGGCCCTCCTCGCCCACCCGCTTCGACTCGGGCGAGCCGCGCTGCACGAGCCAGACGGTCGCGCCGATGTAGAGGAAGAACTGGAGGTACTCCGACTGCCAGTTCTCGGCGACGTCGATCGCGAAGTCGGAGGAGGTGACGAAGCGCCAGTAGCCGACCTCCCGCAGCCCCTCCGCGACCTGGGTGTCGTTGTACGCGGCGAGCCCGGCGAACGACTGCCCGAGGAGAGCGAGCAGGAAGATCGCGAGGAAGAACAGCGAGAGTCCGTTCTCGCGCAGGAAGCGGCGCATCCGGCTCACCTCCCGAGGATCCCGACGGCGAAGAACCCGATCAGGCCGAGCACGATCACGGCGTAGTACAGGGCGGAAGCGGTGCGCACGTCAGCTCCCGTCCAGGACGCAGTCGAAGGGCGCGTCCGCCACCGGCGTGCACCCCGCCGCGCGCACCAGCCAGCCGTCGTCGCCCGGGGTGAGGAACACCGCGCTGCCGCCGGAGCGCACGATCGCCGCCCGGCCGTCGACCTCGGCGTCCCCTGCTCCGTCTTCCGCGATCCCGAGCTCCAGCACGCCGCCGGGGCAGTCGCCCTACCGGTCCTCCACGGCCTCGCGGGCGGAATCGGTGAGCAGCGCGCACGCCGCGCGGCCGTCACCGTCGGCGAGCGCAGAGAGGAAGGCGTCGGCCGCGCGGCGGGCCGCCGTGCCGTCCGCGGAGCATCCGCAGAGCGCGAGCACGAGGGCCGCCGTCGCGGCCGTCGCGGGGACGGAGCGCGATCGAGGGAGCATCATGGCCAGGGAAGCTACTCCCGGGCCCGACCACCGGGCAGAGGGTTGCCATCGGGCCCTGCGGGCCCCGCGACCGGATCGTTACCGAAGCGCACCGCCGTGCTGTTGCGTCACAAGAATTGTTCACGGTAACATTTCGACGTGGCGCTGCTTCGGCCGGCGCCCACTGCACATCCTGCACTCACCGCACCTCGGGCCGCTAGGCCCGCATTCGAGGCCCTTCGGGGTCCACCATCTCGGGCACTCTCTTCGTGCCCGCGATCTCAAGGAGGAGATCTATGTCCAAGACGAGGCGTATCGGCCAGTTCCTGGGTTTCGCAGCAGTCGGCGCACTCGCGTTCGGACTCGCGGGCTGCTCGGGCGGTTCCGGCACCGATTCGGGCTCCGGCTCGAGCGGTGACCTCACCACCGTCGGCTTCGTGGCCGTCGGCCCCGAGGGCGCGTGGCGCCAGGCGAACGAGACCAACATCGAGGACACGTTCACCAAGGACGCCGGCTTCGACCTGAAGTACGCACCCGCCACCAACGGAGACCAGAAGTCGCAGATCGACTCCTTCACCTCCTTCGTGGACGAGGGCGTCGACATCATCCTGCTCTCCGCCACGGAGGGCTCCGGCTGGGAGGACTCGCTCGAGCGCGCCCAGGAGGCCGAGATCCCGGTCATCCTGATCGACCGCGGCATCGAGCCGGACAACACCGACCTCTACGTGACCCGCATCGCGCCGGACAACATCGCGGTCAGCACCTCGGTCGCCGACTGGGCCAAGACCACCTTCCCGAGCGGCGCGAAGTACTTCACGCTCGAGGGCCCCGCGGGCGTCTCGGTCGTCAACGAGCGCAACGAAGGCTGGGACGAGGTCATCGGCGCCGACTCGAAGTTCACCAAGATCGGCGCGCAGACCGCGAACTGGTCCACCGAAGAGGCCAAGAGCGTCTTCGAGACCGTCCTGAAGTCGAACAACAACGACGTCCAGCTGGTCTTCGCCCAGAACGACGAGATGGGCCTCGGCGCTGTCCAGGCCGTCCAGGAGGCCGGCCTCACCCCCGGCACCGACGTTAAGATCGCCACGATCGACGGCACCAAGAACGCCCTGCAGGCGCTGGCCGACGGCGAGCTGAGCTTCGTCGCCGAGTACAACCCGCTGTTCGGCGAGACCGCCCTCGACGCGGTCAAGAAGACCCTGGCCGGCGAGACGGTCGAGTCCTCGATCGTCGTCCCGAGCGAGACCTTCGACTCGCCCGAGGCCGCCACCACCGCGCTGCCCGACCGCAAGTTCTAGTCGCTCAGCACCACCGGTCGCCCGGCGTCCTCCTCGACGCGGCACCACTCCCCCGGAGCGACCGGGGCCGGCCCACCCGCCGGCCCCGGTCGCTCCGACCCTTCGGCGCACCTGTTCGGCTGCGCCCCGCTCGAGAACGGAACGACGCGACATGACAGGTTCGCCTCCGATCGTCGAGATGAAGAACATCTCGATCAGCTTCCCCGGCGTGAAAGCCCTCGACGGCGTCGACTTCCGCCTGTTCCCGGGCGAGGTCCACACCCTCATGGGTGAGAACGGCGCCGGCAAGTCCACACTCATCAAGGCCCTCACCGGCGTCTACCGCATCGACAGCGGAGACATCGTGATCGACGGGGAGACCCGTCGCCTGACCGGCACCGCCGACTCGCAGGCCGCGGGCATCTCCACCGTGTACCAGGAGGTCAATCTGGTCACGAACCTCTCCATCGGAGAGAACGTGATGCTCGGCTACGAGGTCCGCGGACCCTTCGGCATCAACTGGAAGGCCACACACCAGGCCGCGAAGGTCGCGCTCGAGAAGCTCGGCCTCGGCCACCTCAACACGCGCCAGTCGCTCGCCTCGCTCTCGATCGCGATGCAGCAGCTGGTCGCGATCAGCCGCTCGACGGTGAGCGACTCCAAGGTGCTCATCCTCGACGAGCCGACCTCGAGCCTGGACGCGAACGAGGTCGAGAACCTCTTCGTCGTCATCCGCCGCCTCCGTGCGGAGGGCGTCGCGATCCTCTTCGTCTCGCACTTCCTCGACCAGGTCTACGCGATCAGCGACCGCCTGACGGTGCTGCGCAACGGCACCTTCGTCGGCGAGTACCTGACCCACGAGCTCGACCGCACCTCGCTGATCTCGAAGATGATCGGCAAGGACATCGCGGCGCTGCGCTCCCTCGACTCCGAGCGCGAGAGCCAGGACCACCTCTACCGCGACGCCCCGCTCTACACCGCGAAGGGAATCGGCAAGAAGGGCTCCATCGAGAGCACCGACCTGACGCTGCACCGCGGCGAGGTCGTCGGCTTCGCCGGGCTCCTCGGCTCCGGCCGCACCGAGCTCGCGCGCCTGATCTACGGCGTCGACAAGCCCGACACCGGCGAGATCACGATGCACGGCAAGAAGATCGACGTCCCGACGCCGACCGCCGGCCTCGCCCACAAGATCGCGTTCTCGAGCGAGAACCGCCGCGACGAGGGCATCATCCGCGACCTCTCGGTCCGCGAGAACCTCATCCTCGGCGTGCAGGCCAAGCGCGGCTGGGCCCGCCCCCTCTCCAAAAAGGAGAAGGACGAGATCGTCGGCAAGTACCTCGTCGAGCTCAACGTGCGCCCGGCCGACCCCGACCGCCCGATCAGCAAGCTCTCCGGCGGCAACCAGCAGAAGGTCCTCCTCGGCCGCTGGCTCGCCACCGCCCCCGAGATCCTCATCCTTGACGAGCCGACCCGCGGCATCGACGTCGGAGCGAAGGCCGAGATCCAGGAGAAGGTCGTCGCCCTCGCCGGCGAGGGCGTCGCCGTGGTCTTCATCTCGTCCGAGCTCGACGAGGTCGTCCGTCTCAGCGACCGCATCATCGTCCTGAAGGACCACCGCGTGATCGCGGAGATCCTCAACGGTCCCGCTGTCACTGCGGAGTCGATCGTCACTACCATCGCCGCAGAGGGAGTCGTCGACGAGGACGTCGTCGTCCTCGAGAGCGCCACGCAGGAGGCCGCATCATGAGCAGCGACACCCGACCCGCCCGGGGATCAGTCCTCGGCGGGATCATCCGCCGCCAGTACTTCTGGGGAGTCGTGGCGATCGCCCTGCTCCTCCTCGTCAACGTCGTCAAGGACCCGGGCTACCTGGCCGTCTCGGTCAGCCCCACCACCGGCTACCTCGTCGGCAACGTCATCGACATCGCCCGCGCCGCCGCTCCGATCCTGATGATCGCCGTCGGCATGTGCCTGGTCGTCGCGACCGGGGGCATCGACCTCTCGGTCGGCTCGATCATGGTCGTCGCCGGCGCCGTCTCGATGGAGTTCCTCAACTCCGCGGGAGCGCCCGACTCGCTCGGCGCCGCAGCGGGAGCCTTCGCGGTCGCCCTCCTGGTGGCCGCCGTGCTCGGAGCCGTGAACGGCGTCCTCGTCTCGGTGGTGGGCCTCCAGCCCTTCATCAGCACGCTCGTCGTGATGCTCGCGGGCCGCGGCCTGGCGAAGGTCATCACCGGCGGCCAGAACACCGCCGCCACCAACGAGCCCTTCCGCTGGCTCGCGAACGGGTACGTCTTCGGGCTCCCGGTCGTGTTCCTCCTCGCCATCGCCATCGTCGTGGTCGTCGGAGTCCTGGTGCGCCGCAGCGCGCTCGGCCTGATGATCGAGGCCATCGGCATGGACCCGAAGGCGGCCCGCCTCGCGGGCATCAACCGCCGCGGCCTGCTGATGACCGCCTACATCGGCAGCGGCATCCTCGCCGGAGTCGCGGGCGTGTTCGCCACGGCGAGCGTGATGACGGTCGACGTCTCGCGCACCGGCTACCAGCTCGAGCTCGACGCGATCCTCGCGGTCGTCATCGGCGGCACCTCGCTCGCCGGCGGCAAGTTCAACATCACCGGTGCCGCCGTGGGCGCGATCCTGATCGCCACCCTCGACAAGACCGTCGTGTTCCTCGGAGTCTCGTCCTCCGCGACGCCCGCCTTCAAGGCGATCGTCATCGTCGCGCTCTGCCTCCTGCAGTCCGAGCGCGTCCGCTCCGCCTTCAAGTCCCGTCGCGAGGCGCGCCGCAGCGTCCCGCAGAAAGAGGCGATCCCCGCATGAGTGCCGTGATGACCCGCTCCGCCCCTCCGGCGAGCACCAAGCGCACCTCCGGGGCGCGCGGCTGGCTGAGCCAGCACCTGGACAAGCTGCCCACCCTGGCCGCGCTGATCATCTTCTTCGGGATGATCGTCTACGGCGAGGCCGCCTACGGCCGGATCCTGCAGGCGAGCACGATCTCGAACCTGCTGGTCAACAACGCGCACCTGATCATCCTCGCCGTGGGCCTCACGTTCGTGATCCTCACCGGCGGCATCGACCTCTCGGTCGGCGCGGTGATCGCGTTCAGCAGCGTAAGCGGCGTGCTCCTGATCAACGCCGGCTGGAACCCCTGGCTCGTGATGGTCCTGATGGTGGTGATCGGCGCCCTGTTCGGCGTGATCTCCGGCGTCCTGATCCAGTACTTCAACGTGCAGCCGTTCATCGCGACGCTCGCGATGATGTTCCTGGCCCGCGGTCTCGCCTCCATGCTGAGCACCGTCCCGGAGCGCCTCCCCGAGGACTCGGCCGTGCTGAGCCTGGCCACGCCGATCAAGCTGATCGACGGCCCGAAGGTCAACGACTTCGTCATCAGCCCCGGCGTGATCATCGCGATCCTCGTCGTGGCCGGCGCGTTCTTCGTGCTGCACCGCACCCGCCTGGGCCGCACGGTCTACGCGATGGGCGGCTCCGAGCAGTCGGCGGCCCTGATGGGCCTCCCGGTGGTGCGGACCAAGCTGTTCATCTACATCATCAGCGGCACGCTCGCCGGTCTCGCCGGTGTGGTCTACACCGCCCGCCTCGGCAGCGCGCAGAACATCACCGGCACCGGCTGGGAGCTCGACGCCATCGCGGCGACCGTCATCGGCGGCACGCTGCTCACCGGCGGCGTCGGGTTCGTGCTCGGCTCGGTGGTCGGCGCCCTGGTGCTCGGCCTGATGAACGTCCTGATCACCCGTGACGGCGGCATCCCGCCGGAGGCGACCACGATCATCACCGGAGGCATCCTCCTGGTCTTCGTCCTCCTCCAGCGCGCCGTCATGGCCCGCAGCAAGACCTGACCGGGCTCCCGCCCGATCTCCCCCGTCGCCCCCTCGTCCCTCCGCGGACGAGGGGGCGCCGTCGTGTCCGGGGCGCTCCGCCGGCCTCAGGAGGCGGAGCGGCTGAGCGTCAGCGCGGCCTGCTCGCGGGTGGAGTAGCCGCACTCCTCGGCGAGGCGGGCGAAGTCGGCAGGGCCCCGCCGCCGCAGGCCGATCCGGCGCCGGAGGGTGCCCGCCCGGCGCGTCTCGATCTCCTCCGCCGGCGTGCGGCCGAGGAACGCGAAAGCCTCCGCGAGCATGCGGGGGCAGACGAGCAGCTCCCGGGCGAGCACCGCGGCGGAGAACGCCGGGTCGCGGTGGCGCGCCTCGATCACCGGGATCGCCTCCGCGTAGACCTGGTCCGCGCTCCGGGTCCGGACCCGCGGAGCGCAGTGCTCGACGATCCCCTCCAGCAGCAGTTCGCTCGCCCGCCTCACGCCGGCGGCCCCGAGCACGGCCGGATCCCCCTCGATCAGACTGTTGGCGAGGGCACGGGCAGGCGTCCAGACCGACTCGCGCACCGGCACGACCTCGTTGATCCGCTCGCGGACCCACCGGTGCTCGAGCACGGCGGCGTCGAAGCTCCAGGTGTACGAGACGGTCGGCCGCCGGTAGTCGATGCGCGCCGGGACCCTGGCGTCGAGGAGCAGGACGCTGTTCGGCGTCGCCTCGAGCACGCCCTCGTCGAGGACGACCTCTCCCCCGCCCTCAACGATCAGGGAGATGTGAACGCCCGCCGGCCTGTCCGCCCTGTCGACCGACGGCGAGGGGGCGACCCTGATCCCGTTCGGCCCCCACACCCGCGTCAGCGCGAGTCCCGGTCCATCCGCTGCGTCCATCCGCAGACCGGGAGCGCCGGTCCCGCGCTCGTACCAGGCGCGAGCGAACGCCTGCATCCGCTCCTCTGCGGCCCCCATCTCCCGCCTCCTCCGCGTCGAACGAACAGAATCCCTCATCTGTCGATCACCGCCGGACGTTCGCACGGATCTCCCAGGCCTCCGCGCCTCGCGCTCGGAATCCGGCCGCACGCCGTCGCCGGACCGGGAGGACGGCCACGGGGACCGTCCCGGTCAGCGGCGCTGGGAGAGCCGCCACAGCGCGCGGCGAGCGCTCCCCTCGGAGGCGAAGCCCGCCTCCTCGGCCGCGCGCGCGAAGTCGGCCGTCGCCAGGGACCGCCCGCCGATCAGGAGCAGGAGGGTGCCCGCCCGGCGCCGCTCGAGCTCGTCGTCGGCCGTCCGCCCGAGGAAGGAGAACGCGCGAGCCAGCGTCAGCTCCGACACCAGGAGTTCGCGGGCGAGCCGGGCGGCGGTGAAGGCGGGATCGCGGTGGCGCTCCTCGATCAGGGCCATGGCCTCCCCGTAGACGTCCTCGGCGCGGGGACGCCTGCGCGGTGCGGAGCCCTCGACCAGCTCCTTCAGGAAGGCCTCGCCCGCCCGGGCGACGGCGGGCTGCTCCGCCAGAGCGTGGTCGCCGTCGAGGAGACCGTTCATCAGCGCCCGCGCCGGGGCCAGGAAGCAGCCGGCGACGGGCAGGACCTCGCCGAAGCGCTCCGTGAGCCAGCGCTGCTCCAGCGCCCGCTCGCCGAGCACCCAGGCGTAGATCACAGTCGAGCGGGGGAAGCGCGCCCCGGTTCGCGGCTCCGCGTCGATGACCACCAGATCACCACTGCCGCACTCGAGCATCCGTCCGTCCTGTCGGATGCGTCCTCCGCCCTCGACGACCAGCAGCAGATGCGCGCCCGGCGGGCAGCGCGACTGCGGCTTCTGCTCGAGAACGCAGCCACCGGGGATCCACAGTCTGGCGATCTCGAAGCCGAGCGAGCCCGTCGCCTCGACCCGCAGTCCAGAACGGGCCTCCACGCCGTTCCAGTGCTCGGCCATCCGCCGGTACATCTCGGCCGATCTCGACCTCATCGGGCGCCCCCTCCTCGCGGGCACGCTGACGCCTCACCACGGGAGTGATTCGCAGCCCGCGCGTGCTCCGTTTGTCACCGGACCGGTCACAGCGGACGGCGACGCTCCCGCTCACCGCGCCGGCGGCGCCCCGGCGGCAGCGTGCGACCGACGGGATCACCGGGTCAGGAGGGCGATCGCGACTCGGAGCGGCGTCGGAGCTCACCACTCCCTCCTCACGGCAGCGCCACTTCCTCCTCACCTGCCCCCGAGCGCTTGGGCCGACCGCCCGCCCGCGGGAAGACTCCCCAGCGGTACGGCGCCCGTCGTACCCGCCGAAGCGGCCGAGCGGACGACGACCGTCCTCCGAGCAGGCCGCCGGCGAGAAGACAGACCGAGGAGCTTCACTGTGACTTCCGACAACTCTCCCGCTGAGCAGGGTCCGCTGAGGCGACGCACCGTCGTCGCCGGCGCCACCTGGTCCCTGCCCGTGATCGCCGCAGCGACGGCCACCCCGGCCGCCGCCGCCTCTGCCACGCAGACCCTCGTGTTCAGCTCCATCCCGACCATGATCGCGTGCATGCCCAACACGGCGCCGATCACGCTGACCCTCACCGGCGGCAACGTCGCGAACGTCCCCGTGCGGGTGAACACCCCGCCCGGCTTCCGCTTCGGAGGGAGCGGGACCGACACCTTCGTGACCGACGCGAACGGAGTCGCCACCATCCCGGTCGGCGGCGTCATCGCGGGCCCCTCGACCGGCTCGGCCCTCGCCTTCGGCGGCTCGGCGAAGACGAACGCCCCGTTCCCGGTCCGCCAGACCGGCGACCTGCAGTACAGCACGGGCCTCGCCACTGTTCCCGAGAACTCCGGATTCATCCACACCTCCTCGCAGGGTGTGAACGGCAACGTCTCCGTCAAGGCGAACGGCGACATCTGGCAGTACCGGCGGTCGGACGGCTGGCAGAAGCTCGGCACGGGCGCCTCCACGGAGCCCAGCACGTCCGGGCTCACGCAGCAGCCGGACGGAACCTACAACGCGCACTGGATCAAGGACGGAGTCCTCCAGTACGGCAAGGCGCTCGCGACCGTTCCGAACAACTCCGGATTCGTCCGCACCTACGGTCAGGGCGCGGACGGGAACGTCTCCATCAAGGCGAACGGCGACGTCTGGCGGTACAACCGCCAGGCCGACGAGTGGACCCTTCTGGGCACCGGCGCCAGCACCGAGCCGAGCGCGGCCGGCATCTCCGCGAACCCGGCCGGGACCCTGAACGTCCACTGGATCAAGAACGGAGTCCTGCAGTACGGCACCGCAGCGGCCACCGTGCCTACCAACTCCGGATTCGTCCGCGTCTACGGCCTCGGCACCCGCGGCACGATCGCCGTGAAGTCGAACGGCGACATCTGGCGGTACACCCCGCAGGGCAACGTGTGGGACCTCGTCGGCACCGGAGCCAGCACCGAGCCGAGCGCCGCCGGACTGACCCAGCGGCCGGGCGGGACGTTCGAGATCCACTGGATCAAGGACGGGGTCCTGCAGTACGGCACCCGGCTCGCGACCGTTCCGGAGAACTCCGGGTTCGTCCGCACCTACGGTCAGGGAGCGGATGGGAACGTCTCCGTGAAGGCGAACGGCGACATCTGGTACTACAGCACGGCGCAGAACACGTGGACCAAGATCGGCTCCGGTGCCAGCACCGGCCCCGATGCGGCCGGGATCACCGCCCAGGGAGACGGCGCGTTGAACCCCCACTGGATCAAGGCGAGAACCGACTGCCGCTGATCCGCGCCCGGCGGCCCTCTCCGCCCGCGTCCTGCCGGACCGCGGGCGAGGAGGGCCGCCTCCGCCCTCCCGCCGAGGACGGGCGCCTCGTCCGAGGAGGAACGCGCCACCCCGTCTCGGCGCCCCTCCCCCGGCCTAACGTGGTCACCGCCCGCGCACCCTGTCCCCGCTGCGAAGGAGCCCGGTGACCGCTTCCGAGCAGCCGGCCGCCCCGCGCGGTCTCGTCGAGACGCTGCAGCTGAGCGGTCCCCGCGTGGAGGCGTGGCTGAGGAGCCTCGGCTGGGCGAGCGACGGAGCTCCGCCCCTGCACCTCGCCGGGGACGTGCTCGCCGTCGACGGCTTCCGGCTGAGCCGCCTCTGGCACACACCCGGCACGCTCCGGACCGACCCGCCCCTCCCCGCCCCCGACCGGGCCGAGGTCGACCTCATCGTCCCGGTCGCCGGCGAGATCGTCGTCGACGGCCCTCTCGAGGCCGCTCGTCTGCGGCCCGGCGGGCTCGCCCTCCTCCGACGCGACGACTCCGCTCGGTTCCGGGCGGAGGAGGACTCCGCCTGGCTGGCGCTGAGGACGTCCTGGGGCAGGCTCGGCCTCACGAGCGCACAGTCCGACGGGCCGTCCTGCACCCTGCTCGCCGCCGACAGCTACAGCGGCGCTTTCGTCTCCCTCGTCAACGCGACCCTCAACGCGGACCTCGCGGCGGGCGATCCCGGCTTCAGCGAGCTGCGCCGCGCGCTCGAGGCGACCGCGTCGGCCCTGATCAAGCAGAGCCTGCCGCCCGCCCGTCCGGAGGACGGACTCGAGGGCGTCCTCCTCCGCGCGATCGCCGTCATCGATGCGGAGGCGGGTGACGCGGACTTCACCGCCGGCGTTCTCGCGATGCGGCTCCGCGTCTCGCGGGCGACGCTGGACCGCGCCTTCCACCGCCGGGGCACGACCGTGGCCGCGACCCTCCGCGAGCGGCGCGTGCACCTCGCCGCGTCGCTGCTCGCCGCGAGCCCGTCGCTCTCGCCCTCGGCTCGCGCGGCCGTGGCCGAGCGGGCCGGCTTCCGGACGCTGAGGGCGATGGACCGCGCGCTGAGCCGTTCGCGCGACGTCGACCGCGGCTGATCCGACCGGACATCGGCGTACGCGTCGCCCCAGGATGCACCCGGGATTCGTCGAACCGGTTCGCCTCTCCTCTGGAGTGTCGGGAAATGATCCGGTTAGGCTCTTCACGTTGTCGTCAACATAGTGTTACCGTGAACATTGCCGCGTACGAAGCCGGCACACTCCCTCCCCTCAGCAATGGTGCCGACCCTGGAGCAAAGCGCGATGAAGCCTTTCCTGCGACCACTCGTCCTCGTGACGGCCGTGGCCCTCACCGTCCCCCTTCTGACGGCCCAGTCGGCGAGCGCAGCTCCCTCCGACAGCCTCGTCCTGCGCTACGCGCTCGACGAGACGAGCGGCACGACCGTCGCCGACAGCTCGGGCAAGGGCCGCACCGGCACGCTCGTCAACGGAGCCGCTCCTCGCGGAGCCGCGGGCGTCGCCCTCGACGGGACCGACGACTACGTCAAGCTGCCCGACGACCTGCTCGCGGGCCTGAACTCGATCACGGTCAGCACCGAGGTCCTGGTGAACGCGAACCAGGGCACGCCCTACTTCATCTGGGGCCTCGGCAACACGACGAACGGCGCCGGGAACGGCTACCTCTACACGACGGGCAACGGCTACAAGGCCTCGATCGCCACCGGCAACTGGACCACCGAGCAGACCGTCAACTCCAACGCGAACCTCGCGCGCAGCGTCTGGAAGACCCTCACCTACACGCTCGACGACGCGAGCGACACCGCACGCCTCTACCTCGACGGCACCCAGGTCGCGCAGCAGACAGGAGTGACCATCACTCCCGCCGCGATCGGCAACGGCACCACCACCGCGAACGCGATCGGCCGCTCCGTCTACACGGCGGACAAGACCCTCGCCGGCTCGGTCCGCGACTTCCGCGTCTACAGCACGGCGCTCAGCGCGGCCGACGTCGCGACCCTCCAGGCCCCGGACAGCACGCGCGTCTCCCGCGACTCCGCCGCCCTGGACCTCGGGAGCCTCTCCTCGGTCTCCGCGAACCTCACCCTCCCGACGACCGGCCCCAACGGCTCCGCCATCGCCTGGGCCTCGAGCAACTCCGCGGTCGTCTCGACCAGCGGAGTCGTCACGCCGCCCGCGACCGGGGTCGCCTCGGTCGAGCTGACCGCCACGACCACCCGCGGCTCGGCCACGGCCACCCGCACCTTCACCGCCACCGTGCCCGCCAAGGACGTGAACGCCGACGCCCAGAAGGCGCTCGACGCCCTCTCGATCGTCAACTCCGGCGACGTCCGCGGCAACGTGACGCTGCCCGCGAAGGCCGGCTCCTACGACGTCGCCTGGTCCTCCTCGAACACGGCCGTGCTCAGCACGACCGGCGTCGTGAAGCGCCGGTCCGCCGCCACGCCCGTCACACTCACCGCGACGATCGCCGGCACGACCGCGACCCGGCAGCTGCCCGTCACGGTGACCGCGGCTCCCGCGGACCTCGACACCGAGTACGACGCGGGCTACCTCTGGACCCACTTCGCCTCGACCGACTACGAGAAGATCTACTTCGGCTCCAGCACCGACGGTCTGCACTGGTCGAAGCTCAACAACGACAAGGCCGTGCTCGCCAACCTCGGCGGCACCCTCGGCGTCCGCGATCCGCACCTCGTGCGCTCCCCCACCGGCGACGAGTACTGGATCATCGGCACCGACCTGCACGCCGAGGGCACCGCTCCCGGCGGCACCTGGGACCAGACCAACGCGAGCAAGAACCTCGTCGTCTGGCGCTCGACGGACCTCGTGAACTGGAGCGATCAGAGCATCGTCTTCGCCGGCTTCCCCGACGCGGGCAACGTCTGGGCTCCTGAGGCGATCTGGGACGACGCGACCGGCCAGTACTACGTCTACTGGGCCGCCCGCGACAAGACGCTGACCGGCGGGGCCTCCGCCCAGCGCGTCTACGTCTCGACCACGCGCGACTTCGTCGGCTTCTCCACCCCGAAGGTCTGGCTGGACGAGAACCCCGCCGCCGGCGGCGGGAGCCGCGGCAGCATCATCGACACGACCATCGCGAAGGAGGGGGACACGTACTACCGCTTCTCCACCGCCGACTGGCGCACGGTCGTCGACAAGGCCCCGAGTCTCGCCGGCCCCTGGACCCGCGTGATCGGCTTCGGCGAGGAGAAGTCCCGCGGCCTCTCCGACCACCTCGAGGGCCTCACCGTCTACCAGCTGCCCGACGGCCGCTGGGTCGTCATGGGCGACTCGTTCGGCTACTCCGCCTACGTCACCGACACCCTCGCGGACATGCGGTTCACGGCGCTTCCTGTCGGCACCACCGGCGCGAACACGTACTCGTTCTCGAAGCCCTTCCGCCACGGCTCGGTGCTCCGCCTCTCGAGCGCTGAGGAGGCGCGCCTGACGGCCGCCTACGGCACCAGCAGCACCGGCCCCGCCGCGAAGCCGGTCAACGCGGCCGGCGAGATCCTCCGCTACACCTTCGACGGCGGCTCGGGCACCACGGTGCGCGACAGCTCGGGCAACAACCAGAACGGCACGCTGCCCTCGGGTGGCACCTGGAAGGACGGCGCCCTGCAGCTCGACGGCACCGACGACTACGTCAAGCTGCCGAACGACCTGCTCGCCGGAGTGACGGACCTCACCATCCAGTCCGACGTCTGGATCGACCCCGCGCAGGGCGGCGCCTACTTCCTCTACGGCCTGGGCAACACCACGAACGGCGCCGGCGACGGCTACCTCTTCACCTCGGGCAACAACTACCGCACCAGCATCGCGACCGGGAACTACACCACCGAGCAGACCGTCGCCGGCGGCTCGGCCCTCCCCCGCGGCACCTGGGCGCACCTGACGTACACGCTCTCCGGCACCACCGGCACGATCTACCTCGACGGAGTGAAGGTCGCCAGCGGCACCGTCACGACCGACCCGAAGGACATCGGCGGCGGCTCCACCTCGGCGAACTACATCGGGCGCTCGAACTACGACGCCGACAACCGCTTCCGCGGCCAGATCCGCGAGTTCTCGGTCTACAACCGGGCCCTCAGCGCCTCCGAGGTGCTCGCCGCCTCCGGCAACACGTCGGCCCTGGTCGACCTGTCGCTCAGCGGCGACGTCCTGAAGACGGCCCCGATCGTCGACTCGGCGAGCAGGACGGTCACCTTCCCGGTGAAGCCGGGGACCGACCTGACGAAGCTCACCCCGACCTTCTCCACCGCGGCCGGCGTCACGGCGAGCCCCGCCTCCGGCACCGTCCGCGACCTCTCCACCCCGCAGACGGTCGTGCTCACGCCCGCCGCCGGCGGCACCGCGACCACCTGGACCCTGAAGGCCGTCGTCATGAAGTCCCCGGTCCTCGCAGGCCTGAACGCCGACCCGAACATCGCGGTCTTCGGCGACACCTACTACCTGTACGCGACCTCGGACGGCTTCGCCGGCTGGGGCGGCAAGACCTTCTACGCCTGGTCCTCGAAGAACCTCATCGACTGGACCCGCTCGGAGCAGCCCTTCCTGACGCTCGACGGCGCGAACGGCAACGTGCCGTGGGCGACCGGCAACGCCTGGGCGCCGACGATCATCGAGAAGAACGGGAAGTACTACTTCTACTTCTCCGGCGAGAACTCCTCGCTGAACCGCAAGACGATCGGAGTCGCCGTCTCGGACAGCCCGATGGGCCCGTTCACGGCGCAGCCGACCGCGATGATCACCAACGGCGAGTCCGTGCGGTCCGGCCAGGCGATCGACCCCGCCGCGTTCACCGACCCGAAGACCGGCAAGAGCTACCTCTTCTGGGGCAACGGCGACCCGCTCTACGGGGAGCTGTCCGACGACATGCTCTCGATCAAGACCGGCACGATCAAGAAGATCAGCGGTCTGACCGACTTCCGCGAGGGTGCGTTCCTGAACTACCGCGACGGTCTGTACCACCTCACCTACTCGATCGACGACACCGGCTCGGAGAACTACAAGGTCGGCTACGCCACCTCGACGAGCGTCGACGGACCGTGGACCTACCGCGGCGTGGTCCTCGAGAAGGACACCTCGCAGGGCATCCTCGCCACGGGCCACAACTCGATCGTCAACGTGCCCGGCACGGACGACTGGTACATCGCCTACCACCGCTTCGCCATCCCCGGCGGAGACGGCCAGCACCGCGAGACGACGATCGACCGGGTGACCTTCGACAAGACGACCGGGCTCATGCAGAAGGTCGTCCCGACCCTCACCAGCGTCGCCGCGCAGACGATCGTCGACACCGCGCCGCTCGCAGCCTCGATCACGGGGAAGGCGACGGTGGGCAGCACGCTGACCGCCTCCGCCTCCTCCCCGTGGACGGCGACCGGCTTCCAGTGGAAGCGCGGTGGGACCGCGATCAGCGGGGCGACGGCGTCGAGCTACACGCTCACCGCCGCCGACCGCGGAGCGACGATCTCGGTGGCCGTGACCGCCGCGAAGCCGCAGTGGACGCCGGCGACGGCCTCCGCCTCCGTCGGTCCCGTGACCGACTCGGCACCCGCGATCGCCGTGACCACGACCTCCACGACGCGCTGCGCCGCCGGGAAGATCGTCGTCACCGCGACCGCCACGAACCCGAACGCCTTCGCCGCGAAGATCGTGATCGGCACGACGTGGGGCTCCAAGAGCTTCGCCGACGTCGCTCCCGGCGCCACCGTCTCGGCAGCCTTCACCACCCGGGCGACGAGCGTGACCGACGGATCCGCGACCGCCACGGCGACCGCGTTCATCAGCGGGAAGCCGGCCACGGCCTCCGCGACCGCCCCCTACTCCGCGGCCAGCTGCAGCTGATCCGCGGGCACGACCCACACCCATTGAGATCGAGCCGGCGACGACGCCGGCCGGAGAACGGAGAACACCCGACATGAACACCCGATCCCTTCTGATCCGCGGAGCCGCTGGACTGGCCGGAGGCGTCCTCCTGCTCGGAGTCGCCGGAACGGCGTTCGCCGCCGAGGTCAACTACGGCAACGACGACGTCGACATCAACGTCGAGATCGCCGACCTCCCCGGGACCGGCGCCCTCTCGATGACCGTCGCCGCGGACTCGACGACGCTGACCGAGACCGGCTCGGACAACGTCCGCCGCCAGTTCACCGGCACCCTGCCCACCGTCACGGTCACCGACACCCGTGACGCCGCGGACGTCTCCCCCGACTCCGCGTGGTACGTCATCGGCACGGCGAGCGACTTCACGTCGGCCGACGGCTCGACCATCGGCGCCGAGAACCTCGGCTGGACCCCGGACCTGGTCGACGGTGGAGACCTCGGCGAGGTCGCCGCGGGCGATGAGGTCGGCACCGCCATCGACGGCGGCGCCAACGGCGTCGGCCTGAAGGGCAAGGAGCTGCTCGCGATCGTCGCCAGCAACTCCCAGCAGGTCAACCCCGAGGGCTCCTGGAGCGCCGACGCCGACCTCTTCCTCCGCACCCCCGTGAACGTGGACGCCGGCGCGTACTCGTCCACCATCACCCTGTCGCTCTTCGAGTGACCCGTCGCGGCCGGGGGACGCACTCCCTCGGCCGCGATCCCACCACGGCCGACGCGGCCGGGCCCGCCCGCCCGGCCGCGTCGTGCTTCCCCCGTGCGACCATGAGGTTCTGATGACTGCTCCGCGCCGCTCCGCCGCTCCCCGCCGCCCGCTCCTCCCCGCGCTGCTCGCGCTGATCATCGCCCTCCTCGGCGCGGGAGTCGCTCCGGCGGCCGTCGCGGCCGACGGAGCGATCACCTGGGCGGTCAGCCCCTCCACCGACGGCGTCCCCGACAAGCGCGCGTGGGTCGAGCTCGAGCTCGCCCCCGGCGCGAGCGCCTCGGACGAGGCGGTCGTGCGGAACCTCAGCGACCAGCCCGTGACCTTCAGCATCACCAGCGCCGACGGCTACTTCACCGACACCGGCCGCTTCAACATGCTCAACTCGGACCAGGAGTCGGTCGACGCCGGGCTGTGGATCTCCGCCCCCGAGACCGTGACCGTCGATCCGGGCAGCAGCGGCGTGGTGCCGTTCACCGTGACGGTCCCCGACAACGCCACCCCCGGCGACCACGCCGCCGGCATCGCCGCCTCCGTGCTCTCGCAGGGCACCGAGGCGGGAGGCGCGAACGTCGGAGTGGAGAGCCGCATCGGCTTCCGCGTGATGACCCGCGTGACCGGCGAGGTGACCCCCTCCTTCTCCGTCGAGGACCTGGCCAGCGACTACCGCCTCTCCTGGAACCCGTTCCAGCCCGGCTCCCTCTCGCTCGTCGCCGACGTGGTGAACACTGGCAACGTGCGCCTGCTGCTCGACGGCACGGCGAGCGCCCAGGGCGCCACCGCCCCCGTCGTCGCGGCCGACGCGCCCCAGCAGGAGCTGCTGCCCGGCGACCGGCGCAGCGTCTCGGTGCAGCTCGACGGCATCTGGCCCCTCTTCGGGGTCGGCGCCGACCTGACCATCGCACCGACCGTCGCCGCCGCCGATCAGGAGCCGGTCGCCACCGCTCCCGTGACGGAGTCGATCACGGTCGCCGCCGTGCCGGTCCCGCAGCTGCTCGTGATCCTCGGCGTCGCCCTCATCCTCGCGGCGCTGCTCGCCGGGCGCTCGCGCTCGCGCCGCCGCATCGCCGCCCTGGTGCAGCAGGCCAAGGAGGAGGGCCTGCGCGAGGGCGCGCGCGTCTCCTCCTGAGCACCCCCTCCGCACGCTCCCTCCCCCCTCCCTGCCGCCGAGGGGCCCCGGGCCGTCGAGGGGACCCGCTACACCGGGTTCCCCCGACGGTCCAGGGTTCGCTCACCGCGCGGCCATGCGTCAGAGTGAGCGGATGACCACCACCTCCCTGGAGGCGCCGACTCGGCGTCTCGGCCTCATCGCGCTCATCGCGACCCTCGGCGGCCTCCTCTTCGGCTACGACACCGGCGTCATCAACGGCGCCCTCGAGCCGATGTCGGCCGAGCTGGGCCTCACCGCGCTGACCGAGGGGGTCGTCACCAGCTCGCTCCTCTTCGCCGCCGCGATCGGCGCGATCTCGGGCGGACGCCTCGCCGACGCCCTCGGGAGGCGGACCACGATCCGCCTCCTCGCCGTGCTCTTCCTCGTCGGCGCCCTGGTCTGCGTGGTGGCGCCGGGCTTCGGCGTGATGGTCCTCGGGCGGGCGGTCCTCGGACTGGCCGTCGGCGGCGCCTCGGTGGTCGTGCCGATCTACCTCTCCGAGATCTCCCCCTCCGAGATCCGCGGCTCCCTCGCCGGCCGCAACGAGCTGATGATCGTGATCGGCCAGCTCGCCGCCTTCGTGGCCAACGCCGTCATCGGCACCGTCTGGGGCGAGCTGCCCGGCGTCTGGCGGATCATGCTCGCCGTCGCCGCGCTCCCCGCCGCCGCCCTCCTGCTCGGCATGACCCGGGTCCCGGAGTCGCCGCGCTGGCTGATCGCGCACGGCCGCCGCGACGAGGCGCTCGACGTGCTCACGACCATCCGGACGCCCGACCGGGCCCATGCGGAGGCGGAGACCATCGCCCGCTCGATCGGCGCGAAGGACGGCCCGAGGATCCCCCTGCTGCAGGCGCTGCGCGAGCGCTGGGCGGTGCGCATCCTGCTGGTCGGCATCGGGATCGGAGTCGCCCAGCAGCTCACCGGCATCAACTCGATCATGTACTACGGCCAGTCGGTGCTGAAGGAGGCGGGCTTCGACCACGACGGCGCGCTCGTCGCCAACATCGCACCCGGGGCGATCGCCGTGATCGGCGGCCTGATCGGGCTGCGGCTCATGCAGACGATGAACCGCCGCACGACCCTCCTGCTCGGCTACTCCCTGACCACCGCGATGCACTTCATGATCGGCATCGCCTCCGTCGCGCTCCCCGTGGGGAACCCGGCGCGGCCGTACGTGATCCTGGTGCTGGTCGTCGCGTTCGTGGGGAGCATGCAGACGTTCCTCAACATCGTCACCTGGGTGATGCTGTCCGAGATCTTCCCGCTGCGGATCCGCGGCGTCGGCGTCGGCATCGCGATCTTCTGCCACTGGATCACGAACGCGGTGCTCGGCCTGTTCTTCCCCACCCTCGTCTCCGGCGTCGGCATCACCGGAACGTTCTTCCTGTTCGGCGCCGTCGGCCTGCTCGCGCTCGTCTTCATCTGGAAGCGCGTGCCCGAGACCCGCGGCCGCGCCCTCGAGGAGGTCGAGGCGGGCGTCGTCTCCGGCGAGCTCCTGCGCCGCTGACGCCCGCCCTCGGGATCCGCCTACTGGTAGGTGACGAGGTCGGGGAGGGGGCGCACCTCGGCCATGGTCTCGGCGGGGGTGAGCATGGGCGCGTCCTCGTCGTAGAAGTTCTTCCAGCCCCAGCCGATGCCCTCGGGGGCGCCCTCGTGCAGCGCGTCCCAGGTCGCCTGCTTGTCGGGCTGCGAGCCCTGGCCGTCGACGTGGATGAGGAACTCCAGCTCGGGCCGGTCGCGGCGGATGCTGTCGCGGTCCTGCAGCATCGACAGCCGGAACTGGTGCAGCACGAACATCTTCGGCGGCAGCCCCTCGCTCTGCACCAGGTCGGCCAGCCACTCCGACACGCTGTCGACCTCGGCGGCCGAGACGCGCCCGATCTGCTGCAGCGGCTTCTGGCCGGGCAGCAGGCGCCACTCCGGGTCGAGCGCGAGGCCGACGTTGGGCAGCGACAGGAGGTCCGCGTACTGCTTCGCCTGGGTGAGGAAGTCGGTCAGCCCCGACTGCAGGTCGAGCACCACGTACATCCCCGCCGCCTGCGCCGCGTCGATGTAGGGGCGGATGTCGGCGGCGTCGAGCTCGTTGGAGTAGTCGCCGTCCTTGCCGGGGTCGCCCGCCGCGACCGTGGTGATGATCTCGAGGCTCGGCACGACCTTCTTGTCGGTGAGCGCCCGGTACGGCTCGGCCACCGCCTCCGCCCGCGCGATCGTGGGCTCGAGGCCCTGCTCCCCCAGCACGCCGAGGACGGGAGCGCCCGGAGTGCCGTAGATCGCGACGAAGAGGTGCCCGCCGAACATCCGCTGGCCGCCGCCCGGCAGCTGCCAGCCGCTCGCGGCCGCGCGCACGGCCCACTCGGGCTCGGGCTGGGCGGCGAGCACGGGGCCGAGCAGCAGCGTGCAGGAGGCGTCGGCCTCGGCGATCGCGGTCACGGCTCCGCCCGAGGCGAGCAGCTCGTCGCCGTCGACCACGGTGACGGGCACGCCGGCCGCGCGGGCGGTCGCCAGTGCGGCGACGTCGGCGTCCTGCGCGCGGGCGAGAGCGTGCAGGCCGGTCAGGGCGTCGGCCCGGGCCGGGAGAGCGCCGAAGGGAGCGTCGGAGGCGGTGGACGGCGCCGCGGCGGCGAAGTCGGCGAGCGCCAGGTCGGTCACGGTCACGCCGGACGCGGTGCTGAGGGCGGCCGCGTCGGAGGCGGAGGCGACGACGTCGACGCCCTCGGGCGCGGTGACGTCGCCGATCGCGAGCACGCGGGTCACGCCGAGGCGGGCGAACTCGGCGGCGAGGGCGTCGGAGGTCGGAGCGGTGGAGGACGGTGCGACGGACGGGGTCGCGGAGTCGGACGGCGTCGCCGAGTCCGACGGCGTCGCGGAGTCGGACGGCGTCTCGGAAGCCGTGGATCCCGCGGCCGAGGCGTCCGCGGTCGGGGCGGCCGTCGCTCCGGATCCCGCCGAGCCGACCAGCAGCGGCACGCCCCAGGCGATGCTCACCTGGGCGGCGCGCAGGCGGGACTCCGCGACGTCCTCGACCAGGACGACCAGCGGAGCCGCGGCGAACAGGGCCGCACTCGCGGCGAGCGCGTCCGGGGCGAGCGCCACCGGCCCGCTCGGAGCCGCGGTGCGGGTGCGGGGCGCCTCCTGCTGGGCGTCGTCCGGAGCGGAGGAGTCGGGCGTGCAGGCGCTGAGCAGCGGGAGCACCGCGAGACCGCCGATCACGACGCTGCGGCGCGAGAGCCCGGAGCGGGAGGGGACGGAACGGGGTGTCGAGGGCATGGCAGGCCTCTCCTCTCGGAGCCCGATCGGGGCTCTCTGGTGCGTCGCTGGTCCTCTCGACTATCGCAGGCCCGGCGGCGGCGAGCGCCGAGGGAGCCGTCCCGGGCGCGCCTCCGACGCCGTCCGGACATGCAGAAGGGGAGCGGCGCCGCAGCTCCGCTCCCCTTCAAGAGGCGGGATCAGACCGTGCGGGGGGCCTTCGCGAGGTTGGCCTCGAGCTCCTCGCGGTTCTGCCGCACCACGTAGGCGGGGCGGTCGCGCTCGACGCGCCACGACTCGCTCAGCGGCGTGATCGCGACGGTGTCGAAGCCGATCCGGTCGTAGAGGTCGGTCACGAAGTGGACCGCCTCGGGGTAGTCGCTCGACGTCGCGAGGGCACGGCGGTCGGGCGTGCCGACCGGGGTGCCGTCGGTGGTGATGTCGGCGGCCATGATGTGGTTGAACGCCTTGACGACCTTCGACTCCGGGAGGTGCTGCTGGAGCATCTCGCTGGTCGTGGTCTCGCCCTTGTCGAGCGCCTCGATGCGGCCGTCGCGCTCGAAGTAGTAGTTGTTCGTGTCGAGGACGATCTTGCCGGCGAGCGGGGCGACCGGCACCTCCTCGAGGTTCTTCAGCGGCACCGTCACCACGGCGATCTCGGCGGCCTCGGCCGCCTCCTGTGCCGTGGCGGCGCGGGCCTTCGGGCCGAGCTCCGCGATGAGGTCGGCGAGGGTCTCGGGGCCGCGCGAGTTCGCGATGACCACCTCGTCCCCGAGGGCGATGACCGCCCGTGCGACCTGGCTGCCGATGTTGCCTGCTCCGATGATTCCGTACGTCGTCATGCTGAGGAGAACGCGGAGGGTGCCCCGGCATTCCGCTCTGCGGCGTTCTCCCACGCCGCACCCAGGTGGGCCCGTGCCTCCAGTAGCCTCGGTCCTCGGGCGCCGCCGCCCGAGAAGGAGTCCGTGATGCCGCAGTACGACCTCCCGCTCGACCTCCTCGAGCAGTACGCCCCCGAGATCGCCGAGCCCGCCGGGTTCGCCGAGTTCTGGCGCGACACGATCGCCGAGGCGAGGGCCGTCGCGACCGAGCCGCGCCTCGAGCGGGTCGACGCCGGCTTCGGACTGCTCGACACCTTCGACGTCACCTACTCCGGCTTCGGCGGCCACCCGATCCGCGCGTGGCTCATCCTCCCCCGCGGCGTCGAGGGCCCCCTCCCCGGGCTCGTGACCTTCATCGGCTACGGAGGCGGCCGCGGGCAGCTCGCGGAGTGGACCGCGATGTCGGCCGCCGGCTACGCGCACCTGATCATGGACACCCGCGGCCAGGGGTCCGGGCACCGCTCCGGAGCGACGCCCGACCCGGTGGGCAGCGGGCCGCACGTCTCCGGCTTCATGACGCAGGGCATCGAGTCGCCCGCGGAGCACTTCTACCGCCGCGTCTTCACCGACGCCGTCCGAGCGCTCGACGTGCTGCGCGCGCACCCCGCGGTCGACGCCTCCCGCGTGGCCGTCTCGGGCGGCAGCCAGGGAGGCGGGATCGCCCTGGCCGTCACGGGGATCCTGGGCCTGCTCGGCGAGTCGGAGTCGGCCCGCGCGGCGATCGTCGACGTGCCGTTCCTCTCCCACATCCCGCACGCCGTGCGGCTGGTCGACACGATGCCGTACGGCGAGATCGTGCAGTACCTGCACACCCACCGCGGCGCCGAGGCGCGCGTGTTCGACACCCTCTCGTACTTCGACGGCACCTCCTTCGCCCCCTACGCGCAGTCCCCCGCCCTGTTCTCGGTGGCGCTCCGCGACGACATCTGCCCGCCGTCCACCGTCTACGCCTCCTACAACCGCTACGCCGGACCCCGCGAGATCCGCGTCTACCCCTTCAACGGCCACGAGGGCGGCGAGGCGTTCCAGATCGGCGAGCACGTGCGCTTCCTGGGGCGCGAGCTGGCGTAGGAGGAGGAGCCGCTCGGTCTGCGGACGGGGGCGGTGCGCCCCGGCGCATCACCCGTTCCGACTCTCGATCATCGCGCTGCCGATGCGGTGAGGTCGGCCAGCTCGTCGAGGACGTCGCCGACCACCCAGACCCGCCGGGCGCCTCGACGGGCGTCGCTTTGTGACGCCGTGCGTCGCGCTCGGTACCCGTTCGCGGCTCCGCTGGGCACTATCGACTCCATGACCCGCCAGATCCGCTTCAACGCCTTCGACATGAACTGCGTCGCCCATCAGTCCTCGGGCATGTGGCGCCACCCCCAGGACCAGTCCTGGCGCTACAAGGACCTCTCGTACTGGACCGACCTGGCGAAGCTGCTCGAGCGCGGCACGTTCGACGGCATCTTCATCGCCGACGTGCTCGGCACCTACGACGTCTACGGCGGCTCGAACGAGGCGGCGATCCGCCACGGCGCGCAGGTCCCCGTCAACGACCCGATCCTCCTCGTCTCGGCGATGGCCGCCGCGACCGAGCACCTCGGCTTCGGCATCACCGCGGGCACCGCCTACGAGCACCCCTATCCGTTCGCGCGGCGCATGTCGACGCTCGACCATCTGACGAAGGGCCGCGTGGGCTGGAACGTCGTCACCGGCTACCTCCCCAGCGCCGCCCGCAACATGGGCCACGAGGACCAGCTCGAGCACGACGACCGCTACGACGTCGCCGACGAGTACCTCGAGGTGCTCTACAAGCTGTGGGAGGGGTCGTGGGAGGACGACGCGGTCGTCCGTGACCGCGAGTCCGGCGTGTTCACCGACCCGGCGAAGGTGCACGAGATCGGGCACCGCGGCAAGAACTTCACCGTCCCCGGCATCCACCTCTCGGAGCCGTCGGTGCAGCGGACCCCCGTCATCTACCAGGCGGGAGCGTCGCCGCGCGGCATCCGCTTCGCGGCGGGCAACGCGGAGGCGATCTTCGTCGCGTCCTCGACGAAGGCCGGCCTGAAGGCGACCGTCTCGCGCATCCGCGACGCCCTCGAGGCGGCCGGCCGCGACCGCTACTCCGCAAAGATCTACACGCTGCTGACGATCATCACCGCCGAGACCAGCGAGGCCGCGCACGAGAAGCACCGCGACTACCTCTCCTACGGGAGCGAGGAGGGGGCGCTGGTCTTCATGTCGGGCTGGATGGGCATCGACCTGTCGCAGTACGACCTCGACGAGCCGATCGGCAACGTGAAGAGCAACGCGATCCAGTCGGCCGTCGCCAACTTCCAGGAGGCGAACGAGGACGGCTCGGAGTGGAAGGTCCGCGACATCGCCAAGCTCAGCGTGATCGGCGGGCTCGGCCCGTTCGTCGTCGGCTCGCCCGCGGAGGTCGCCGACCACCTCCAGGAGTGGGTCGAGGAGACCGACGTGGACGGGTTCAACCTCGCCTACGCGATCACGCCCGGCACCTTCGAGGACGTGGTGGAGTTCATCGTGCCGGAGCTGCGCAGCCGCGGCGCGTACCCGGAGGAGTACGTCGAGGGCAGCCTCCGCCAGAAGCTGCACGGCCGCGGCGACCGGCTGCCGGAGGAGCACCTCGGCGCCGGCTTCCGCTACGCGCCGGCGGCGGTCTGACGTCAGGGGGCGCCGGGCGGCCGGTGGGGGCGGGGGTCTCCATAGGCCGCTCCGCGGCCGCGCCGGACGCCCGAGCACCCCGCCGCGATGCGCGACGGGGTGCTCGGGACGTGCAGAGGGGCTCAGCCCTCGAAGGTGGCGTCGAGCGTGATGTCGACTCCGGTGAGCGCCTTGCTGACGGGACAGGTCTCCTTGGCCTCGTCGGCGGCCTTGAGGAAGGCGGCCTCGTCGATGCCGGAGACCTCGCCGCTCACGATGAGCTTGATGCCGGTGAGCTTGAATCCGCCGGCCGAGTCCGGGCCGAGCGAGACGTCGGCGCGGACGTCGAGCGCCTCGACGGTGCCGCCGGCCTGGCCGAGGACGGCCGAGAACTGCATCGCGTAGCAGGCGGAGTGGGCGGCCGCGAGGAGCTCCTCGGGGCTGGTCGAGCCGTTGGCGTCGTCGGCGGCGCGCTTGGGGAACGAGACGTCGTAGGTGCCGATCTTCGAGCTCGAGAGCTCGACCTGGCCCTCGCCGGTCTCGAGCGAGCCGTTCCAGGCGGTGCGTGCGGTACGAGTGGGCATGAGTCCTCCTTGGGGGGCGGGGAGAACCGTAGAACGATCGTTCTCCCCTGATGCGCCGAGCCTAGGTGGAACGCGCGGCGTCCTGCAACTACCGGCCTCGGACCCTCGGCGAGATGCCAGTCCGGTGCGACTCCGTCGGCGTGTCGCGCACGGGAGCGGCCTCGCGGAGGAGAGGACGGGGCCTCGGTTCAGTGCACGAGCTTCAGGCCGACGACGCAGCCGACGATCCCGAGGACCAGCAGCGTACGCACGAGCGAGAAGCCCTCGCCGCCGAAGAACATGCCGTAGAGCACGGTCAGCGAAGCGCCGATCCCGACCCAGACCGCGTACGCGGTGCCGGTGGGCAGCTCGCGCATCGCGTAGGCGAGGCCGGCCATGCTCGCGACGACGCCGACTCCGAAGACGACCGACGGGCCGAGCCGCGTGAAGCCCTCCGACTTGCCGAGGGCGGTGGCCCACACGGCCTCGAGGACACCGGAGAGGATGAGGACGATCCAGGACATGACAGCTCCTACGAGTCAGTCTTGTCGCGTTCCGGGTACTGCTCCCTCGTCCGGTCGCCGTCATCGGCTCCGGACAGTCTGCCCGTGCGCGCTGGGCAGGCCCTGGGCAGCGCGCGGCGGGGGCGGAGCCGCCGCGACCGCGACTCCGCCCGCCGCCGTCAGCGCGGCTGAGCCGGGTTCGTCGGCACTCCGTGCGAGGGCGGATTGATCGGCGGACCGGACGTCGCCGGCGAGACCGGCGATCCGGACGACGAGCGGGACACCTCGGGCAGCGACTCCGGCACGCTGCCTGCCGGCTCCGCTCCCCCGCGCAGCTGCTCGAGACGCGAGTGCAGGATCGTCGTCACCGGCAGGCGGTGCCCGTGCGCCTCCTCGTAGGCGAGCAGCGCGCCGAGGCCGGCCTCGTCGAGCGGGCGGATGCGCTCCGCGAGCGTGCCGAGCGGGATGTCGTTCCAGTCGGGGAGCGGCAGCTCCTCGCGGGAGGGTGTGTCGGTCATTCGTGCTCCTTCCGTTCCCTCCATCCCACGCCTCGGACGGCCGTCCGCCCAGGGGCTTGACCGGTCGCGGGGCGAACGGGGCTCGGCCGAGGGAGGACGGTCGGATGGTGCAGCCGGCCCATCCCCCGCCGGATCAGGCGGTGCGGCGGGACGAGCGGCGGGTCGCCAGGTGCACGAGGACTCCGACCACCAGGAGGATCCCGGCGTAGAGCCAGACGATCGGGTCCTGCTGGCTGAGGAGCAGCACGCACGAGGCGATGCCGAGCACGGGGATCACCGTCCACACGCGGAAGTGGTCGTGCTCGACCCTGTCGCGCCGCAGCACGAGCACCGAGACGTTCGTGCTGATGAACACCAGCAGGAGGAGCAGCACCACGGTCTCGGCGAGGGTCGCCAGATCGCCTACCAGGGTCAGGAGGCACGCCGCCAGCGTGGTCACCGCGATGGCCACCCACGGCGTCCGGCGCTTCGGCAGCACGTGGCCGAGCACGTCCGGGAGGAGGCCGTCCTTCGCCATGCCGTAGGTGACGCGGCTCGCCATGATCATGGTCAGCAGCGCTCCGTTGGCGACCGCGACGAGCGCGATCAGGCTGAACAGCCATGCCGGCACCCCGGCTCCGCTCGCCGTCACGACGTCGAGCAGCGGGGCGGAGGATCCGGACAGCTCGTCGGCGGGCAGCGCGATCGAGCTCGCGAGGCCGACCAGGACGTACACCGCACCGGCCGTCAGCAGCGAGCCGAACAGCGCGCGCGGGTAGACGCGGCTGGGGTCGCGGATCTCCTCGGCGATGTTGGCCGAGGTCTCGAAGCCGACGAAGGAGTAGTACGCGATGATCGCCGCGCCGAGCACCGCCAGCGCCGGCGCCTGCTCGGAGCTGAGCTCGACCGTGCGGGCGAGGTCGCCGCCTCCGCCCGCCACCAGCAGCGCGACGCATCCGATCACGATCAGCAGGCCGCCGACCTCGATCACGGTCATCACCGTGTTGCTGAGCAGCGACTCCGCGACGCCCCGCGCGTTGAGGCACGCGACGAGGATCAGGAAGACGATGGCCGTCGGCACGGTCGGCACGTCGAGGAAGGTGCCGAGGTAGTCGCCGGCGAACGCGAGCGACAGACCGGCCGCGCTGGTCACTCCGGCCGCGAGCATGGCGAAGCCGACCAGGAACGAGACGATCGGGCGCTGGAAGGCCCGCTGCGCGAACACCGCCGCGCCTCCCGCCTTCGGGTACTTGGTCACCAGCTCGGCGTAGGAGCCGGCGGTCAGCAGCGCGAGGCCGAGCGCGAGCAGGAGGGGCATCCAGACGGCGCCGCCGACCTCCGCCGAGAGCGTGCCCATGAGGGCGTAGATGCCCGCGCCGAGGACGTCGCCGAGGATGAAGAAGTAGAGCAGCGGGCCGGTGACGCGGCGGCGCAGGGAGGTGCCGCCGGCCTCTCCGGTCGCGGGGGCGTCGCTCGTGGTGGCCATGTCGTCCTCTCGTCGCGCGCTCGGGAGCGAGCACGACGGGCCACGCTAGGGAGGAGGGGGCCGGGAGGTCGAGAAGGTTGACCGGGCGGGGTCGAGGGCGCTACACGCGCGGGACGGGGCGTCTGCGGAGCGGGCGCCTGCGGGCCGGGCGCGACTTGCGGGCCCGGCGCCTTCCGCGGGCCGGGCGCGTTCCCCGATCGGGCACGGCATGCCGCGCCCCGCGCCGGCCGTCAGCCGAGGACGACGTGCTCCCCGCCGCGCTGCTCGGCGATCTCCTCGCCGACCTCCTCCGCCTCCTGGCGCGACTCGTGGTGGCTCAGCGGGACGCGGGCGTGGGCGATGCGGTTGTGCCAGCCCTGCTCGTCGGAGTAGGTCTCGATGGGGAGGACGGTCGTGGTGCTCATGGTGCTCCTTCGTGGTGGTCCCTCCATGGCACCTCGCGCCCCCCGCCGCTCGGGAGAGGGTTGACGCGAGCCCGTGTCTCGAGCAGGACGGAGGCGTCTCGGCAGCACACCAGCGAGCGGCGGCGCCGCGACGAGTCAGGGCGAGACCATGCCGCCGTTCACGTTGAGGGTCTCGCCGGCGACGAAGCTCGACTCGGCGGACGCGAGGAACACGTAGGCCGGGGCCTGCTCGGCGGGCTGGGCGGCACGGCCCATCGGCGACTCGCTGGAGCCGAAGTCGGGCAGGCTCTCGGGGTCGACGCCGCCGCTCACCTGCAAGGCGGTCCACGTCGGGCCGGGCGCCACGACGTTCACGCGGATGCCCTTCGCGGCGAGCTGCTGCGCAAGGCCCTTCGAGAGGTTGTTGATCGCGCCCTTCGTCATCGCGTAGTCGAGGCGGTCGGGGGCGGGCTTGTGCGCCTCCGCCGACGCCGTGTTGATGATCGTGGCGCCCGCGGGCAGGTGCGGGAGGGCCGCGCGGATGATCCGGAACGGAGCGAAGACGTTGACCGCGAAGGTCGCCTCGAACTGCTCGTCGGTGATGTCGAGCAGGTCCTCCTTCCAGATCTGCTTCCCGGCCACGTTGACCACCGCGTCGAGCCCGCCGAGGCCCTCGACCGCCTCCGCCACGAGCCGCGTGCAGTACTCGGCACTCGTGAGATCGCCGGGGATCGGCACGGCGGTGCGCCCCTCCGCGCGGATCAGCCCGATCACGTGCTGCGCGTCCTCCTCCTCGCTCGGGAGGTAGGCGAGGGCGACGTCGGCCCCCTCGCGGGCGAAGGCGATGGCCACGGCGGCGCCGATCCCGGAGTCGGCTCCCGTGATGAGCGCGCGGCGACCCGCGAGCCGACCGGTGCCGCGGTAGCTCTCCTCGCCGAGGTCCGGCACCGGGGTCATCCGCGACTGCAGCCCGGGCTCGGGCTGCTGCTGGACCGGCGGAGTCACATCCGGGTACCGGGTGGCGGGGTTCGTGAACGTGTACTGGTCGGGCATGGCTCCTCCGTCCGCGGCACCCGGATCGGGCCGCTCCCCTCCATCCCAGGCGAGCCGCGCCTCCGGGGCCACCCCGTGCACGGGCGGGCGGCGCTGTGGTAGCCGGCGCCGCGCCTGCTCGGAGGACCGGCACGGCGGCCCGGACGTGCCGGTGCCCCCCTCCGCGGCTGAACACCGGACGACAGTGGGCTCCCCCACGCGCCGACGCCGCGCGGGCGTGCGAGGCTTGATGGTCGTCCCCCTCCCGCCCGCCCCCGACCTCAGGACACCGTGAACCCTCAGGACACCGCGAAAGCCCCCGCCTTCCCCTGGATCGGCCTGCTCACGCTCGCCGGCGCCGTCTTCGTCTCCGTGACGAGCGAGTTCCTCCCGACCGGGCTCATCCCCGACATGTCGCGCGACCTCGGGGTGAGCATCTCGCTCACCGGCCAGCTCGTCACGATCTTCGCCGCGACCGTCGTCGTCGCGACGACTCCGCTGACCCTGGTGACCCAGCGCTTCTCGCGCAAGAGCCTCCTCCTCGTGGCGCTGTGCACCATCGCGGTCGCCAACGTCCTCGCCGCGCTCGCCCCCACCTTCGGGCTGCTCATCGGCGCGCGCATCCTCGGCGGGCTCGCCCACGGCCTCTTCTGGGCGATCGTCGCCGCCTACTCCGCGCACCTCGTCGCTCCGGAGCAGCTCGGCCGCGCGACCGCGATCACGGCGGGCGGCGGATCCGCGGCCTTCGTCCTCGGCGTCCCCCTGGGCACGGCGCTCGGGCACGCGTTCGGCTGGCGGCCCACCTTCGCGATCCTCGGCGGCGTCGTGCTCGTGCTCGCGCTGATCGTGGTGAAGTTCCTGCCCGCGGTCGACCACCACATCCCGCTGCGGACCGGCGAGATCCGCCTGCCGGCGCGGAAGGACCGGACGCTCCCCCGCATCATCGGCGTCTGCGTCGTCATCCTGCTGGTGCTGATCGGCCAGAACACCCTCTCGACCTACATCACGCCCTGGCTCGAGAACGCCTCCTTCGCCCCCGACACGGTGCCGCTCGTGCTCTTCGCGTTCGGCGGCGCAGGGGCGGTCGGACTCGTCCTGGCCGGCTTCGCGACCGACCGGTTCCCCCGCTCGGGCTTCGTGGTCGCCGCGATCGCGGTCGTGCTGGCGCTCGCGGGCCTGGCCGTCGCCGCGGGCACCGGCGCCGCCACGGCCGTGGTCGTCGCCGCCGTGGTCTGGAACATCGCGTTCGGCGGCATCCCGGCGATGCTGCAGACCCGGATGCTGCGCACCTCCTCCTTCCAGCTGCGGAGCCTCGCCGCGGCGCTCCAGACGACGGCGTTCAACATCGGCATCGGCGGCGGCGCGGTCGTCGGCGGACTGGCGATCGACGCGAGCGGGCTCGACGTGCTGCCGTGGGTCGCGATCGTCATCGTCGCGGTGGGGCTCGTCGTCAGCCTGATCGTCGACGCCCGGGCGACGGCGGCGGTGCGGGCGGAGGCGGTTCCTACTCGCTGATCCTGTTCATGACGGAGGTAGAACGTGCTCCGGCGCGCGCCGATCCGCGTGTTCACGCTCGAGCTGGAACGTTCTTCCTCCGTTGTGAAGACGGCGGCCTCCGGCTTCGTGGACACGGCGGCGTTCCTCCGGCGCGAACACCGGGATGTCGTCCGCACGGCCGACGCTGCGCCGCGGGGAGCAGGGGATACGGTCGAGGGATGAGAGACGGAACCCGATGAGCCCGAGCACCCTCGAGCCGCCGCTGGCCCTCCCCTACTACGGGGCTCCGCCGATGGCGGCGCTCCGCCGCTTCTTCGGCAACTACCTCCGCTTCCGCGGGAGGGCGAGCCGGGCCGAGTACTGGTGGATCATCCTCCTCGGCAGCGTCCTCACAGGGCTGCTGCAACTGGCCGACGGCGGTCCGTGGCGCCTCGACTTCACGCTGACCCCGTACCCGAGCGGCGCGCCGTTCCAGACCTTCTGGGTGTCGCTCGCCGCGGGCGCGATCGCCCTGGCGACGTTCCTCCCGTCGCTCTCGCTGATCTGGCGGCGGCTGCACGACGTGAACCGCAGCGGGCTGTGGATCCTCGCGATCCTCGTGCCAATCGCCGGCTACGTGTTCCTGCTGATCCTGTTCGTGCTGCCGCCGCGGCCGGAGGGCGCGCGGTTCGACTGAGGGGCGGACGCGTCGGCGGTGGAGTGCCGGACCCGGTCGACGAGTCGGCAGTGCGGCTCGCCTGCCGCCCGCAGGACGACGCCCGTTCTCGCATCAACCGCAGGAACCGTGATGCGCCCGAGCCCCAGGGTCGTGTAACCGGCTTCCTTCTCACCGGTGACCCTGGACGTGCCGATCGCGAGACAGATCACTGACCAAGCGAGAGCGGCGAAGAACAGCACCAGCTGCACGAAAAGGGGCAGACGCGATCCCGGAGGAAGGACCGCGAACCCGACGAAGAGCCAGATACAGGCGATCGCCTGGGCGAGAGTTCCCCACCCGGTGCTGAGAACACGTGTAAGCGCAGACCAACCGGGCAGCACTTCCACCCTCTCCGGCACCAGCGCAGGTACCCTCTCCGCCCCCGACATCATGCGCCCTCCGTCGGCGGCGCCAGGTCGACAGCGCCAGCGGCGCGCGCATCAGCCCGCTGCACCGCCCGATAGACCGTCGACCGCGCGACCTTGAAATCCGCCGCGAACTCGGCAACGGTGCAGTTCCCGGCACGATGCTCTGCGACCAGATGCGCCTCGATCTTCGGCGACAGCTTCGGCTGACGGCCACGCAGACGCCCCTTGGCCTTCGCGACCTTCATCCCCTCACGAGTGCGGGCACGAATCAGATCCCCCTCGAACTCCGCGACCATCGCGAGCACGTTGAACAGCAGCCGGCCGATCGGATCCTCCGGATCGTGGACCGATCCCCCGATGCTGAGCTTCACCCCGCGGCGGGTCAGCTCATCAACGATGTCGCGAGGGTCTGTGATGGACCGCGCGAGCCGGTCGAGCTTCGTCACGAGCAGAGTCGATCCGGCGTTGCACGCAGCCAGCGCCTCTCGTAGCGCGGGACGCTCGCGGTTCCGGCCGGTCAGACCCAAGTCGGCGTAGATCCGATCGGATGGGACGCCGGCCGCCCGGAGCGCGTCCCGCTAAGCGGTCGCATCCTGCTTGTCGGTTGAGACGCGGGCGTATCCCACGAGCGACCGTGCGCTCAGAGTGTCAGTTGACGCCCCACCATCGGGCATCTCATCGGGCGGGTCTATTGCGACAAACAGCGCCGCGAGATTCCGGTCTCATGCGCGGCCATCCTGGGCGGCCGGATGACGACCCCTCATCGGACGCCGGACGCATCGACGCACTAGCCCTCCGAGGCTCGCGCCGCACTACCGTCGAATGCGCCCGCCCAAGGCACCCCTAATCCAGTAAGGGGGTGTCCTGCCCGCAGCACGGTGAGGGTGGCAGCCCGTTCGAGCCGGGCCGGGTCAGAGGAGCCTCGCGCTGCGGGCGCGAGGCTCCCGCTCGACGCGGAGAGCGATTCCCCATCGGTACGCATGTCCAAATCCTCGCGCATCGAACAGGGGCCGGAGAGGTTCCTCGACGCCGGAGCGGCTGTCCTCATCTACTCCGGAGGTGTCCGTTAGGGGGACTTGGGTTCAGCCGGTCGTTGCAATACCACCGTGAGTCGGAGTGTTGGCGATGGGATCGAAGTTGAAGCAGCGTGCCCGGGGTGGCGCGGTTCTGGGAGCTGCCGAGGGAAGGGTCGAGTCGGTCGGCGGCCCGTGATGCTGTCGGCGTGCCGGTGAAGAGCCGCTCAACGGAGCAATCAGCTGCTTTCCGTCCGTCGCCTCGCAGGGGGTGTCTGCTCGGATCTTATGCTTGATTCGTCACATTGTTTAGTGGTTCAGTATCGCGTCGACGTTTTCGGTCGTTCCGTATCCCACCATTCGATGAGGTTGGCGTGCAAGATTAGCGCGAAGGCTTCGACTGCAAGGTCGCCTCCGGTGGTCAGGGAATCGATTGCGGCAGGGTCCCACTGGTCGAGATTCACTACCTCGTCAGTGGAGGTGGGTGTAGCTCGAATGGTTGTGTCAACGCTCCATCCGTTTGAGCTGTGGGTTGCGGTAGCCGCGATGACGTCGTACGGGGTGGAGTAGTGGCGGCGCATCCACCCCACGACGTCGGCGAGGTCGCGGGTGTCGGTCAATCGTTCTCGATCGGGGTGTAGACGGGGCATCCGGTCCCGTAGGGCGGTTGGATGATGGGTGCGGCGGTGGTGCTGCTGGTAGATCGGGTGTTTATGGTGCTGTCGATTTTGTAGGCGTTGACGATGCCGATGGGGTTAGCGAGGGGATCGGAGCCGTTGTAGGCGTTATATCCGAAGAGAACGAAGTAGACGGGTGTGCAGTTCGCGTCGTAGAGCGTCTTAGAGCCTGAGCTCCCGGGTGCGTAGAGGCCGTAGCTGAGTGTCTGCTGGATATCGAAGTTGGTGTCCGCGTCAAAGTGGCCGCGAGCGACGATGTGATTCAGTCCGAACCGGGAATTTCCGCAACGCAGCGGCAAGTCCCCCTGGTCGTTGCTGTAGCTGCCGAGCGAGTGGTCGTACGTCTGTCCGTCGCAGGAATGAGTGTTCAGTCCTGGTACGTCAGCCTGAGCGGCAGGTGCGACAACCGTACCCAGGACGAGCGCAACGAACACCGTGGCGATTTTGCCAGCGGACCGATTTCGTGAGGTGTGCATGACTATTACGACCTTCATCCAAGTCCCCGCGCTCACCCCCTTGTGAGCGGTCGTCGTGCACGTCTAGGTCTACTCCGCATAGCTCGGCAATACAACCCTGGGTGTTGCCGACACCCGGGCTTGGCAGCGGGACACGCATGCCCTTCGAAGATCATCAGTGGGACAGTGTTCGTGGCAGCGAGCTGCAAGTTGGCGTCTGCGGGAGGGCCGTTCCCCGCACCAGCCCGGCGCGCGGGATGCGCCGCGCGCGGGCGCGGGCGGCAGCGTTCCGCAGGACAGCCGCTCGCGGCCATCACTGCTACTGCAGCGACCAGCGCCAGTTCCGAGCGCAGTAGGAACATCCCGCGCTGATGTCCTCCGGCCCGAACGTCGGAGTAATGATCGACGGTGCGAGCTTCACCGCCACAGGCTTCGCGGGACGATACCGCTGCCCGCAGACGTCTAGGCGCCCGGCCAACCATCCCCATGCGGGACGGTTGGATTACCGGGGTTGATCCGCCCCTCCGAGCCGCGGAAGCACGCCCTCTACGCGCGTGTCCCGTCAAGCAGTCTTATGTGCTCCTCCTCGCTGGCCCTCCGCCAGCCGTAGGGCGCGACAACCAGGTACGTCACGCCGCCCTCCTCAACTCGGAGTCGTCCGCCGGAAAGCCCACCGGTCCCCACCTCTTCATCGATCCACACGAGCAGCTGCGAAGTCCAGTCCGCAGCATCTCGCGGGGTGGCATAGATCCAGGGCTGATCATTTCCCGACGACGGCAACGCGATCCTGATCCGAGCCGTGTGACCGCCGACCTGCACAAGCCGAAAGTCGAGCAGACCAGCGACCAGCCGCACGTCATCGATCCGGTAGTCGTACTCCGAAACCGGATGACGCCGCCGCATCCCGACAGCCTCGAGCGCTGCGGCAAGCTCGGCGTCCAGCAACATGCGCTGATCCTCCCAGACGCCCGGCCAGCGATCCCAAACGGAACACCAGAGGCGGAGCGGATAAGGCGCCGCGCGCGACTACTTGCTGGCGCGCTCGCTACGCTCACGGGATGGTCGGCCTTCCGCGGTGGCACCGGCGAGCTGACGCTCGCCGTTCGCGCCGCGCCCGGTTCCGGGTCTTACTCGCTGAGGCCTGCGGTGAGTGCTCGCACCCCTGGGTAGAGCACCTCGCGGACGCCGGCGCGGTCGGCAGCTCCGTCTGCTCGGAGTGCGTCTACGAGCTCGAGCATGAGTTCAGTAGCGGGCCGATTTGTCATCGACCGATTCCGATCGACGTGTTGAGTCGCGCTGACGCCGCTGCCCCGAACGTCTGACCAGCCGCCCGTTCTGCGATCTCTCAGTGAGACGCTTGATCGGCAGCAACGATACTCTGCAAAATAGAGTATGGTGCCACCGTGGAGGAAATACGAGAGCCGAGACTATGGATCATGACGGTCCTGGCGCAGGGGCGAGCGCATGGCTATGGAATTGTCTCCGAGGTGCAACGCCTGTCAGACGGCACCATGCTCTTGAAGATCCCCACTCTCTATGCCGCACTAGACCGCTTGGAGCGCCAGGGACTCGTTCGTCCAGACGGGGATGAGGAAGTGAACGGTCGTACGCGGCGCTACTTCCGACTCACCGATGCCGGTTCCGCGCGACTCGCCATAGATGCGGAGCGGCTCGCCGTGATGGAGAGAGCCGCCGCTCGCGCCGTGCGCGGTCTCGGGCGAAGCGCGACCGCATGAATGGCGCAACCGCCTACCGGCGTTCCCTGCGCTGGTATCCGTCTGAGTGGCGGGAACGGAACGCAGAGTCGGCGATCAGCGCCTACCTCGACCGAGACGACGCGTTGGGTCGATTCGGCCCTTCTCGAGTCGACCGCGCAACGCTCGCATGGTCCGGCGTCCTCGAGACGGCCGTCGCGCCGTTCCGACGAGCGCGCCTGCCGACCACAGCGACCGGCATCACATTCGCCATCGCGGCAGTTCTGTACATTGCCGTGCTCGACGTGCCAGCACGCTTCGCATTGCTGGCGGCCCGAACAGGCAACGTCGCAACCATCGCGCTGGGTTGGTCAGGAGCTGTCGCTTTCGTCGGTGTGATCGTCGCCATCGGATGGATCGTCGCCGCGGCGATCGCGCTGCGCCGCGGGCATCGCGTCGCTTCTCTCGCCCTCATCGCCGTTGCGTGCGGAGCGTCGGTAACGACGTATCTCCTGTCATGGCCAAAAGTGCAGGTCTTCACTCCTACGACACTCGCGCTCATAGTCCTGATTGCCGCTACCGCAGGACCGTTCGCCGGTGCGATTGCCGCTACGCGCGCAGGACTCCTCCGACAATCTGCCCTGTGGATCATCGGAGTATCGCTCCTCGCGCAGCTCCTCGGGGCCGCGATAATCGCTGAACTCGCTGATACGCCGACGCGCGCGGAAATCGTCGCCATCGTCGCCTGTGCCTACTTGCCACCCCTCGCGCAGGTTGCTTCCGCCATCTGCTTCGTCTTCCACGGACGCGGCACCCAGTCACGAACGACGTCAGCCCCGTCCCAGCCGAGTGCCCTCACGGGCTTCCATCACCGCTCGCGGACGTCTCGCTGAACGATCCCCTACCGGACACCACATCCTCTCAGGCCGCTGTTCTGGGAGAGTGGACTGAATCGTGAGGGGCACCAATGATTGATGCGCGGCGGACCGTAGAGATGGATCGGCTGCCCGGAGGGTTCCGATGAACGGTCCGCGCGAAGTGCTCGGCCTTCCGCCCTTCGCGCTGTTCTGGAGCGCAACGACCATCCGCTCTTTCGGCAGTGCGATCGCGGGTGTCGCGTTCCAGGTGCTGATCGTCTCGGTACTGAACGCAACGCCTGCGGAGATCAGCATTCTCGCGGCGCTCGGCGTAGTGCCGTACCTGCTGTTCGGTCTGATCGTGGGCGCGCTCATGGATCGGTGGCGGCGCCAGCGGACGTTGGTCGTCACCAGCATCGGGCGTGCGCTGATTCTGGGAATGATCCCCGTCCTTCTCCTTCTCGATGCGCTCACCTTCTGGTCACTCGCCGCGGCAGTCCTGCTGCTCGGTGTCCTGACCTTGTTCGCGGACTCCGCCGCGCAGCCGTTCCTCCCGCAGATCGTTCCCCGGTCGTCCTTGGTGATGGCCAACGCGCGACTGGGCCAGAGCGAGACCCTGGCGGGAACGGCAGGACCCGCGCTCGGCGGAGCACTGCTCAACCTGATCGGCTCACCACTCCTGCTCGCCTTCGACGCTGCCATCAACGCGGTGTCGGCGGTGCTGCAATCACGCATCAAGGTGGAGGAGCGCCGGCCCGATCGCCGCGCACCAGGCCGTCACATCGGTCACGACATCCTCGACGGAATGCGATTCACCTACCGGCACCGCACCCTCCGGCCGCTCGCGCTCTCCGTCCACGCCTGGTTCCTCGGCAACAGCATCGTGACGACGGTGTTCGCGGTGTTCGTTCTCCGAGAGCTGTCCCTGCCCGCTTGGGCGTTCGGCGTCTCGCTCGCGTTCGGCGGCGTCGGTGGCCTCCTCGGAGCTCTCGTCGCACCTGCTGTCGGGGCGCGGGTCGGAGCGGGTCGTGCGATCCTGCTGGGCCGTGCGCTCGTCATCCTGCCCTGGCTGGCACTCGCCGTTCTTCCCCTCGACGTGGACAGCGGCCTCGGTCTCCTGCTTCCCGTCGTCTGCGCCGTGCAGTTCGTCTACGGGCTGTCGATGGGTATTGAGGATGCCAACGACACGGGATACCGGCAAGCGATCGCGCCCGACGAGATCCAGGGCCGCATGAACTCCACCATCCGCACAGCGAATCGCGTCGTGTTTCTCTTCGGTGCGCTGTTGACCGGCGTCCTCGTAACGGCTTGGGGCTACAACCTGACGATCGGAGCGGCGGCGATCGCCTTCACCGGAGCCGCGCTCATCGTCGCACTCTCCCCCCTGCGCAATGCCCGCCACGAAGACGCAGAGATCTCTCCCGAGCAGGCTCCCGACTCGATGGACGAGACAACTCGCTAAGCGAGCCCGCCTGACGCCAAGTTGAGGTGTGCTCCAAACGAGCGCTCTCTGCCGCCATAATGCGATCGCAGAACACCGCCACAGAGCGATCATCTCTACATTTCGCGGCGGTCGGTGTCGCTCATGCGTGTACCGGTGAACGATCCCCATACGGGACGTCGGCCGCGCGGCGGAAGCCAACCATTTAGAACTTGGACGGCGTTCCTGAGACGTTCCGCGCCCGACCGGCCATGTCCATAGTGAAGAGCAAGGTCTGCTCGAGGAGGAAACGATGGACGACGACGGATTCGATGAGTTCCTGGCCCGCTCGGGACGTAGTCCGATAGGTGGGCTCGCGTCTCGCACTGTTATTGAGGACCTGGTGTCCGCCACCGCGGAGAGCGCGACACCACGGCGTCCGTGGTGGCGTCGCCCGCTTCTAATCCTCCCCGTGATCGGTGTCCTCGCCGCGACGACAGCCGGGGCCGTCGTCTTCACCGTGGGATTCGATGCGGACGCGATCGTCCCGATCAACTACACGACCGACTCGGGTCGACAGGTCAGCTGTCACTACGCGGTCGAGGCCGGCATCGGCGGCACGAGCGACCCGGCAGCGGTAAAGGACTTCATCGCTGAGCACGACTGGTCAGGGATCGGCCAGCGCGTCTACGAAGAAGCCCTCGCACATCCCTACATCCCACGGAACAGCGAAGAGGCCGCCGGCCTCACGCAGGCCAACCTCGACAAGTTCTCGTTCGGGGCGGCTCTGACCACGGTGATCTGGGCCGAAGTCCCCGACGAACTGGTGCCCGAGGACATGCTGAGCGGAGCCGAATCCGACTGCGAAGGAGAACTGCGGTGACCCTGGACGACCAGCTGTCATCGAAAGCCTCCTCGACGCGGCGAGGCGACGACGAGCGCGCCAGACGGGTGGAGCTCCTGCTTCTCGCCCAGGCGGAACCGCTACTGCGCTACTTCTCCCGCCGAGCTCCCCTGGATGACGCCCCCGACCTCCTCAGCGAGACCATGCTCACCGTCTGGCGCCGCGCGAAAGACGTACCCGCCGGCAACGAAGGGACGCTCTGGATCTACGGGGTCGCACGCCGAGTCCTCGCTACTCACCACCGCTCGAATCGCCGCCGAACCAGCCTCGTTGACCGCCTCCGAGACCAGATTGTCGTTCACAACCCGGCCCACGACCAGCTGGACGACATCAGCGCGCACCTCCACCACCTCATCGAGAGGTTGCCCGCCGTTGATCGCGACATCATCGGCTTGGTCCACTGGGAAGGCTTCACCCTCGAAGAAGCCGCACGCATCCTCGAGAAAAACCCCTCCACGATCCGGACCCGATACGCGCGACTTCGACAACAGCTGAAGTCGGAACTCCAAGCCGAGGTCTAGCTCCGTCAGATGGCCATCCCCTTACGGGACAGACTCTCGACTGATTCCATCGTCGCGTCGTCAATTCGGGGTCCTGCCGGACATGTACAGAGTGAAGGCCACTCGAGCGCACAGGAGCAGATCATGACCACCGAACCTCACGACGCGGGCAGCGATCGGGCGATGAACGCGCTCCTGGACGAATCGGCGCCGCCGACCCCACTGGCGGAAGCCGTCTCCGACTCCTCTCTTCGAGAGATGATTCGCGGAGCGGAGTGGAACGCGCGACGCGGCAGGCGACAGGCGACGCCTCGTGCGCTCGTGATCGGGACCGTCGTCGCTCTCACGCTGGGCGGCACGGGTGCAGCAGCGGCAGCGACGCTCTCGGGGTGGGAGCCGTGGGTGGCGAATCCGGATTCCGTTGTCCACTTCACCCTGCCCAGCGGAAGAGAATGCGAGCTCCGAAGCGTCGCCAAGGAAGGCGACCCGGAGGACATCAAGGAGATGCAGGACGTGCTTCGCACCACCGACGTGCTCGCCCTCGCGGACGTCGACGGCGAGCTTGCTCGGATCGTCGCCCGGGACGTGACCGTCCGCGGCGACGACGGCGACACCGTGGTGCCCGCGACCGAGTTGTACTCCGAAGATGAGCTGTACCGCCAAGCCGTGGAGGGCGCGATCATCAACGTCGTCTGGGACGAGCTCGAAGATCGAGGAGTGGTCGATCCCGTCACCGGATCGGATCTCTCCTTCGGAAGCCAGGACGACTGCGCAGACCTCACCCAGGCAGACCGCACCCAGTGAGCCGCCGCGACACCCGAGCCGATCGCGTGGTCACGATCCTCGACGCCACAGCCCGTGACCTTCTGAACTACCTCGAACGCCGAGTCGGCGCCGACGACGCTCCCGACGCGCTCTCCGAGACAATGACGATCGCGTGGCGCCGATCGTCATCCATGCCCCTGCCAGACGAGGACGCCCGCCTCTGGCTGTTCGGGGTCGCGCGGAACGTCGTCCTGAACACCAGCAGGACCCGCCGGCGCCAAGACCTCCTCGCCGAGAAGCTCCGCGGCACCATCGACCCCACCGTCGTGATCGCAGAACCCTCCGACATCGCCCTCGACGTACGGGCAGCTCTGGACAAGCTCGCTCCAGAGCTCGCAGAGCTCGTGCGACTGGTGCACTGGGACGGCTTCTCTCTCAGCGAGGCAGCTCAGATCGTCTCCGTCCCGCCGTCAACGGCGCGCAGTCGGTACCAGAAGGCGAAGCGCGAGCTCGGTGACCTGCTGTCCCCGCAGCCCTCGGAACGAGCACTTAGGTCTGCAGAGAAACGCTGGGTCTGACGCGCTAGCCCATCGGCTATCGAGACAAGTTCCGGCAGCGGCGGGGGTGTCGGACCACGCGGCCGTTGGCGAGAACCGCACATTGCGAGCCGTATTTCCTGAGTCCGACGACCCACGTCTGAGCGATCCGTCCGACCAGGCTGTGACCATGACTGAATCGCCCATCACTCGATCAACTCTTCTCCACCAGTCGCTTGCAGGCGGCATGGACGTGTCCCACGTCGAGGTGCGCCGAATCTCAATCGCAGCTGGCACGAAGGGCGGTGCTCACGTTCACAACGGCCCTGTCTTCGGAGCCATCGAAAGGGGGTCGGTCACATTCCAGATCGGTGAGGAGGCACAAACCACCCTTCGCGCCGGCGACGTCTTCTACGAGCCTGCCGGGGTCATCGTCTCCAAGTTCGACACCACGAGCGAAGACGTCGTGTTCATCGGCTACTTCCTCCTGGCGGACGGGGCAGCACCCGAGATCGAGTTCACTGCGCAGGACTGACCGCTAGCCCGTCCCCGTACGGGCGGCCTCCCGCGACGGATCGCACGCGCACATAACGCTGGTCGAGTGGTCGGAACGTGGAATCCTCGTCCCATGATCGTGAGCGACGGACAGGCCTGCGCCCCACAGAACCTCGACGTGCTCACCGACCGACTCCGACTGTGCCGGCCCGCCGAAACCGACCTCCACGAGCTGTCCCGCCTCTACACCGATCCGCGGATCGCGGAAGAAGATCCGCTCCTCCTCCATCTCTCCGCCGATCAGACCCGGGCCGTCATCGCGTACCGGAGGACCCAGTGGACACAAGACGGACTCAGCAGCTGGGTGATCCGCCGGCGCGACTCCCCCACCGACAACCATGATCTGATCGGAATGGGCGGATGCACCCTCCTCTCCGACGCGGCCTGGAACGTGGCGTTCACCCTCCACCCCGACCACTGGAGCAAGGGCTACGCGCAGGAAGTCGCCCTCACCGGCATCGAACTCGCCCACTTACTCCGACCGGAGCTGCCCATCACCGCGGTCGTCGCAGAACGCAACGCACGCTCCCGCCGCACCATCGAGCGACTCGGCCTCCAGCGGAGGTGGGAAGGTCCGAATGCGCACAGCCCGGACCCGACCGCTCGAATCGTCCTCTACGCCGACCGCCAGCTCTCCATCGAACAAGTCCGCCAACTCACCAGCTAAATCCGGCCACAGCACGACCTCATCAGCCGGCCAGGGATCCCTCACGGGACCGTCAATGGTGATGAGGCGATGAGTGAGCACGTTCGTGCCTGCGTCAAGACAGTGGATCTGTCGCGGTGGAGCATCCCCTACCGGACGCATGGTTGACGGTCCCATGGAGGGCGGCCGCCTCCACTAGACCTCTTTATCCGACTGGGGTAGCTACCCTCGAGCCCATGACCGACCAGCAGAACGATGCACGGTTGCGCGCGAGGCGGATCGCCGGTGCGACGGCGATTGTTCTCACCGTTGTCGCCGCGCTTCTCGTTCAGGCCGGCGCGAGCTTGCTGACCCTCGCCTCACCAGCCATGACGGACTGCCGGCCGCGCGAGATCCCGCTGAGCGCAGCAGCCTGGTACCTCGGCGCCCTGCTCGTTATCGGAGGATCCGTCTATGCGGCGGCGAAGACCGCGCGTTCGCTCACATCGACCGCGCTCCCCTACGCCCTCCTCCTCACAGCGATCCTCGGAATCGTGACGTTCTCGGGACTAGCGATCCTCATCGCCGGGCTGATGGGCTTCGCGGAGATGGATGACCCTGGACCGCCTCCGACAGGCGGACCCGTCCTGCTCCTCATCGCCGCACTCAGCACACCTGCCTGGGCGCTCGGCGCATCTAGCATCCTCATGCTGTCCAAGAGACGCAGAGTGCCGTCTCGTCCGGCGGCGTCGCTCATCGCGTTCGCTGCCATCACTGCGACGAGCGTTGGTCTCCAGCTCGTCAGGTTCACCCTGACCTGCTGACGGTGATCACAGAGGTCCTCTACGAAAGGGGCAACGACGGTACCGCCACACGGCACCGATCATCGGCACCGCGGGACTCGAGAAGTTCCTGCTCAGCGACCCCCTTACGGGACGCCAGAAGCGATGGAAGCACGGCGGAGCGCGCGACGGCGTGGCGATGCGCTCGCTACGCTCACGGGATGTTCGGCCTCTCGCGTTGGCGCCCGCGAGCTGACGCGCGCCGTTCGCGCCGCGCTCGGTTCCGCTCCCTGCTCGCTGAGGCCTGTTGCGCGTGCTCTCACCCGTGGGTGGAGCACGTCGCGGATGCCGGACCGGCCGGCGGTCACGTCTGCTCGGAATGCGTCTACGAGCTCGAGCACGGGTTCAGCCACGGGCCGACCTGTCACCGACCGGTTCCGATCGACGTGTCGAGTCGCGCTGACGCCGCCGCCGCGACAGCAGCGCGGGGCGGCAGCGAGCGACTGGTCGGAGGAGGTCGGATGCGGGACGATGCAGAAGACCGTGATGACCCTTCGATCCCGACCCTGCGCGAAACGACAGCCGCTCTCTTCTTCGGGCTGGTCCAGCCCCGAGACGTGATCGCTCTGGCAGCGAATCTCGTCGCAGCAGGGAGTGACAGCGAGTCCCTTGTCGCTCTCGCGTCCCTCTACTCCAGCGCCACTCCCGCCGACGTCTTCGACCTCAGCTCGGCGGCACTCATCGAAGCGGGCGCGCGGCCATTGGATCGGGACGGTGAGGAGATCCCGCTTCTCGCGCTGCGCGTCGCATGCCGTCGTTTCCTCACCGGCGACTGGGATCTCCGCTCCTTCTCATCCTGGGTGCACGACCGGATCGGTCACGACGGACCGGCAGCTGCGCAGCCGCTTGTCGAGGTCGATGACGAGCTCGACGCGCGAGGCATCGGAGCCGGCGAGCGATACCGCCAGAAGGTCGCTCGACTCGCCGCCGCCTTCCTCGCTGACACAGAAGGGCCGGCGAGCGAGAACCCCTAACGAATCCGTCCGGTGCACGATCGGCTATCGAGACTGAAACTCCTACCGCCTTGGTACGGGACTGGTTCCCCCGCATCGACCGCGACGCCTGCTGACATGATCGTGGTCATGCCCTCAATTCGTTCGGCAAAGTTTCGGGCAGAGTCGTCGGTGGACGCTGTGCTCCTGCGGGCACTCGCCGGGCACGAGTCGAAACAGGTGCGCATCGCTGTTGCCGAGAACGCCGCTGCGGATGACCTGACGATCGGGCGTCTCCTCGCTGATGACGTCGACGCCGTGCGCCTCGCCGCCGCCAGCAGCCTTCGTGAACGCCCGCAACTCCACGAGATCGCGGCGAAATCAACGGACAAGTGGGTCCGTGCGATCCTTGCCCACCTGTACGCGGACGACGACCAAAGGTCGCTCGCCCTTGCGGTACAGAGAACACTCGCGGCGGATCCCTTCGGGGAGACTCGTGGCCGGACGGCTCAGACCACCGACGACTTGGAGATCTTCGAGTCGCTTCTCACCGACCCGTCACCGGTTGTCCGCGGCATGTGCGCGCGCAACCCCCGCATCTCCCTGACACAGATGGAGCGTCTCATCACCGACCGCGATCGCGCCGTCCGCGCCGGAGCCGCAGAGGGCGGACTCCAGTACCCCAATGACGAGCAGTTGCTCCGGCTGGCGCGCGACCGGTCGGTCGAGGTGCGCTGGGCAGTACTATTCCGCGCCGACCGACCCAGACGAGCAATCGAACTCATCGCAGAGGACAGCGACGAGATTAACCGACACCACGCGCGGATCGCCCTCCACGACGAGCACGACATCATCGCGCCAGCGGTGACGCACCGTGCACGCGCAGAACGTCGACGGGCACAGCTTGTTCGCTCATTCGGTGAGTGAACGGCGGGGAGTGAAGAGCGCCTTGTACGGCACGCGGTCTCGTTAGCCGATCCCCATATGGGACGGAGCTGAGCGGGTAGCGTCACCGGCATGACCTCGGGTTCGCGTCACCGCATTCGAGTTGCTGCCGCACTCACAACCGGAGCGGCGCTGCTCACCGCCGCCGGCTGCGCGCCGGCGGTGCAGACGTCGGGATGCCCGGGCTGGGCGTATTTTGGATCCGCGGAAGCCCGCTACGAGGTCGCCGAAGCGGTCATCACGACCGCCTCCCCTCGCGCCTCGGGAACTCAGAGCGTCTTCAGCGTCGCAGCATCCGCATACATGGTCACCGTGGATGAGACAGAGAAGGGACCGTTCATTGCAGGAGAGACAATCCGCGTCGTGTCGATGCCTGATGCGTGCAGCGGCACCGACCTCTACCCGGACGGAGACCCGATGGACACCGACCAGCCCCTCCGCCTGTACCTCAGTTCCGGGAACGGATTCTGGGCGACGCTGACTCCGCTCGAGGGCGCTGAACCGATCGAGGAATAGCCCGCCAGTCGATCCTCTTACGGGACGTAACGCCTTCCGTGGGATGGCTCAGTCGGCAGATGCCGCGAGTGCCGGCGCTGCCAGGCCGAGTCCTTCGCAGAAGGGGCCAGTGGGCTGGCCCGCTCTGTTCGGGAAGACGCCGAGCCTGGTGTCCGCGAGGACGCAGACCGTCGGGTTAGGTACGTTGATGGGTCCGCTTCCCGGGTAGGGCTCGTCGGGGACGGCGCTCCAGCTCGCTTCGCATCGTTCGAGGGCGGCGGCGACCCGCTCGGACAGTGGAAGCAGCTCGAATGCGTTGCGGTCGTCGTCCACGAGGATGCTCGTGGTGTGGTCCGCGCGGACGTCGGCGACGGAGTAGCAGTCGAAACTCGTGTTGGCTTCGTCGTTGCTAGCCTGCGTTACGGTGATCGCGGCGGCGCTGGTGCCGATCGCGACGACGGCCGCGAGGCCGAGCCCGACGAGGCGGCGGCGCTTGGTGGAGCGGTCGCGGGCAGCGATGTCGGTGAGGATGGTGGCGCGCATCCTGGTGAGCTGTCCCGTGGTCGGGCCGAGGTCGTGGGTCATCAGTTCTCCCTTTCAAAGGGGCGCAGGGTGGTGCGGAGCGCGGTCCGGAGCCGGCTGAGCCGGTTGCGGATAACGCCGTGGGTGGAGCCGAGTGCTTTCGCGGCGTCGGCGTAGCTGCTGCCCTGCTCGATACACAGGTAGTACAGCGCTTGATCGGTGTCGGAGAGCTCGGAGACGGCTTCCTCGATCGCCGCGGCGAGCTGGCGCCTCGCAACTTCTTCGTCAGGGGTGCCACGTCGATCCGGGTGCAGGGACAGGTCCGCGTCCTCGGTGCGGTTCCGTGCACGGGTCTTGGTTCGGACGAGGTTCAGCGCGGTGAACCGGGCGGTGGTGAGCAGCCACGGAAGGGCGGATGCGTCCACGATCGCGACGTCGTTGATCCGCGTCCACGTGGTGAGGAATACGTCTTGCACGACGTCTTCGGCGTCGCTGGGCGTGCGAACGATGCTGAGGGCGTAGCGGTAGGTCGTCGCCGCGTGCCGGTCGTAGAGCCGGCCGAACGCAGCCCGGTCGCCTCGCCTCGCGCCGTCCATCAGGGCGGCGTCATCAGTGCGCGCCGCAGCGTCTCGCGCGGGTGCTGCTGCTTCCGGTGGCGTGCTCATGCCTAGTGGTGTCCGATCCGAGCCGATCGTCTCAGACGAGATCCGCTTTGCAACTCTCCGCTCGAGGATCCCCAAACGGGACTGGCTGACGTCTCCTCAACGCCCTGCCGGTTTCACGTCGAGTTGTATCACTTGAGTTTGATTTGGAACCAACTCGATCAAGCGGACACTTCTAGGCATGGGTGTGGAATGGGAGACGGATCGCGAGGTCTGGCGGCGCGCGACGGGGGCTGATCCGCGGGCATTCGCGCTGATCTTCGACCGGTATCACCTGCGCGTTCGGGCCTACTGCCGTCAACTGCTCGGGGAGTCCGTCGACGCGGAGGATGCCGCGGTCGTCGTGTTCCTTGAGGCGTGGCGTAAGCGCGCCGACGTCCGCTTCGTCAACGACTCGCTCGCCGCGTGGCTGCTCGTCGTCGCCCTGAACGTCACCCGGAACATCGGTCGCGGTCGACGCCGATACGAGCGGATGCTGCGCACTCTTCCACCTCCTGTCAACGCGCCCGATCCAGCAGTGACGGTGGCAGCCGCAGCGGCATCCGCCGAACGCAGCCGCACCATCAGAGCTGCACTGACGATGCTGCGGCCGGCGGATCAGCAGATCCTCGCGCTCTGCGTCATTGAGCAGCTCACCCTCGAGGAAGCAGCCGCCGTGCTGCGCATTCCGGTCGGGACGGTGAAGTCCCGACTGTCCCGCGCCCGAGGTCGCCTACGCGATGAGTTCACACGCAGGCGGACACTTCCCCACACCTTCCGACCCGCGGAGTACTGACATGACAGCACCAGAGCACGACCGTACCCTCGCCCTCCGAACGGTGATCGCGCAGGCCGCAGAGAATGACCCAGGCAGCGGGCGCCACCGACGTCACCGGATCGCGATCGCCGCGGTTCCCGCGGCCGTCATCCTCGCCGCGGTCTCGGGCGGACTCTTCTTCGCCCAAGCGCCGGTGTCCGACACCATGACGGTCGCTTGCTTCGCGCGAGCAGAACGCAATGGGTCCGAGTTCCCCGGCACCACAGGAGCCCTCGCAACACAAGACGGAATACCCGGCAGCGGCGATCAGGTGCCGATCCCGGACGCGATCGCGTTCTGCTCCGACCTGTGGAGGCAGGGCGCACTTGACGTCGACACGGCGAATGGCTCACCAGTCGACCTTCGACCAGGACAGATTCCCTCCGAACTGACCGTCTGCGTCATGCCCGACGGCATTGCAGCTGTCATTCCCGGTACCTCCGACGTCTGCGGGCAGCTCGGCCTCGCCAACCGCGTCAAGTGACTACCAGCGCACCCGATGAACCATCCCCTACCGGACGCCCGCTGGATAATCCTCCGATGAAATACCCGTGCGCCCTCTTCGGCACTGCTCTGGGAGGCGCCGAACTACAGCTAGGGAGAGACTTGAGGCATGTGGTTAGAGGGAATCGCGCTTGAGCGGCGGTTGCGCGAGCTGGACATCCCTGGGCCCGGCGATGAGCCGGTTGACTTCGACGGTCAGCGACTGGCGGCAAAGGTGGACGCCCCCGTCGCACTGCTCGATGAGAGCTTTCCCAGTGCTGTAACGGCGGATCGTCCCTGGGAATGGCAGGACTCCGCGACCTTCACGCACGTCACGGTCGACGGTGCAGCAAACCGCACTTCGGCGAACCTCGTCATCTGCATCAGCCGACACGGGGGCCTTTGCTTCATTGCCCTCGAAGCCCAGGAAGCGTATACACGCGAGGAGTTCGATGCGCTGGTCGAACCAGAGGACTTGTCACCGATACTGGCAGCCCTCGACACCGTGAACTTCACAGTCACTGCCGAAGAAACGCTCTGGGCCCGATACGACGGACCGCGCGTGATGAGCAACTCGAGCTGGATCGAACGCTACTTCGGGTATCCGATTTGAGCGCGCCCGGCGAGCAGGTCCGCGCGCCGAAGCTGCGCTGACCGGTAACCCATCCCCGTACGGGACATGTCGAGCTACACCGCCCACTGCTTGGGTCCAACTCCACGCAGCTCATCAGGCGTGCCGGAAGAGCTAGGTTTTCCCACGACCAGAACTGCTGGCGGTGAGCGGGCGGCCGGCAACAGAATCGCCGCTTCGGGTTTCTCCTGTGGCGACGAGTGCGTTGTCCCTACGAGCAGAAGAGAAGTATAACCAATGGACGAACGATATATTCAACTAGTAGCAGGCATTATTTTCATTACCGCCGCAATATTGCTGACATGGAAAGGAAAGGCTTACGCGCGCTTCAATGCGAGGATGATACGGAGAATTTACGGGAACAGGGCGGAACGTGTCGCCAGGTCATCAACCCCGGCCACCGTATTATTTGTTTCTATAGCAATGCTTGTTCTCGGGATTTCTTTCTTAGTATCATCTATTGTTAAAATCAGCGCCTAGTCGAAGCGATGCTTAGACAGCAAATTCCGAACGACTCAACGGTGCGGATCCACCCCGACGACGCTGTACTGGACGATGCCACAGGAGACCGCTGGACGCAGCCCGGCAATACCCTGTCCTGCACCGACGCAGCCAGCGAGACCTCGCCAGAGATCACGATCCACCACTACAGGTGGGACGCCACCGCCCTCTTCACCGTAGCCGCCGCCCTCGCTCTCGCGGGAACCGTCGTCGCGCTCAGAGCCGAACGCAAGCAGGAGCTCATCACCGAGTCGCAGGAAGATCGAGCGAGGACATAGCGGAGAGCCCCTCTGCCGGTCAACGATCCCCTTACGGAACGGGGTGCGTTCGACGTCGCCTAGCTAGCTGGTGCCGTCCGTGACGAGCTCGTTCTCTGTGAGCAGTTCGCGGAGAGCTGTGCGGGCGCGTTGGTATCGTCCGCGGGCGGTGCTGGCGGAGAGGCCGAGGATGTTGCCGGCATCGATGACGGTGAATCCGTCCCAGAGCACGAGCTTGATGAGCTCCGCCTGGTCGGGAGCGATCGCGTCGAGCGCTCGTCGGACGTCGAGATGCTCCGCGGTGGGGTCCTCGAGTGGCATCGCCCGCAATGTCCCGGCGAATTTCATGGCCAGATCGGAGCGGCGGGCATTTCCCCGCTGAGCGTTGGCGAGGGTGCGGCGGGCGACGCCGAACAGCCACATTCGTGCTTGCTCGGGATCCGTTGGGATGGAGTCGACTTTGCGCCAAGCGACGAGGTAGGTGTCGCTGAGTAGATCCGCTGCGTCCGCGACGGGCGAGACGCGTCGCTCGAAGTAGCTGAGCAGGTCGGAGGCGTTGGCGAGGTAGACGGCCTTCAAGACGGCGGTCCTCTTCGCCTTCACGGCGCCTGCTCCTCGGTAATGTTGCAGCCGCCAGCCGATTCAATGGACACGCCTTCGCCGTATCCGGCCTCTCTGAACTGCTCGATGATGCGGTCCGCGATCAGCCGGGTCACCGCGATCCCAGGATCCGCCGTGAAGCCACGGGTGTCTGCCTCTGTTTGCTCCTGCTCGATGACGGTACGTCTGGCTTCGGCGTCGACGCTCGCGATCGTCGGGTCCCAGTCGTGGGTACTGAGGAAGACGCGCGCTTCGCGCGCCTCACGCTCGACGTCTGCGCCCTGGCCGGCGGAGTAGTCCGGCTCGACGCGAATCGCGACCTGGCAGAGAACGTTGCCCTGCCCGTCTCCGAGGTCGAAGGAGCGCTGCACGGCTGCGTCGGGGGTGAAGCCTGCCCAGTCGAGGATCGCGGGGCCTGCCACCGCGCCCGTGATGCCTAGGCTCAGGCCGGCGACGCTCAGCGCGCCGACCAGCCACAGGTTGCGACGTCGCCGCGGACGACGGGTGCTGTCGCCGACCTCCTCGATCGTCAGGCGAGCAAGACGGTCCGCATCGCCGCGCAACGCGGGATACGACTGGCGGGTGGGTGGTGCGGCGCGGCGGATCAGGTCGTCGAGTGGGTCGGCCACGGGTGCTCCGTTTCGGGTGCTCATACCGAGTACATGTCCGGCACCAGCCCGAACGTAATGGGAGCCGTACGAAACGGCCCCATCCGCCCGGGTGGCAATCCCCTAACGGACACCACCCGGAGCAAGGCAGCGTGAATGAGCGACGACTCCTTGGCACGACCACGGACACAGGCTTGGATGAGCACATGCAGACGCTCATCCCTCTGTCAGGCCGCGAGCTGTGGACCACGACTCATGGCGCCGGCACCGATGAAGACACGACGATCGCGATCGATCGCGGACTGCACGTCGCGCGTTGCTCGGTCCGCACTATGGTGCGCCCCGGGACTCGCGTCGGACCCCGCGGTCACGTACACGGGATGGTGACCGACCCTGTGACGATCGCCTCCCTCGCCGCCGGCTGTCTCCTCCTCGGCACGCTCCCCACAGACTCCCGAAAGCGCGATGGGGTCGCCGTGATCGAGGAAGTCGAAGCTCGTTCGCTCGCTCTCGCCCAAGACCGAGACGGATGGACCGTCTCGGTACTCTCTGTCGACGGGATCGACTACGCCCTCTTCTCGCGCACCATCCCGGAGGGCACGATCGCACACGCCGACCTCGGGTGGGCCGTCATCGCCATGTGGAGCACCGGCAGCGTCTACGACGGACCTCTACAGCGAGCGGACATCAATCCGGATGATCACCTGCCCGACCGGTAACCCATCGTTCAGCGGGACGGTCGGCGGACTAGCATTTCGAGCATGGGGCGACGTCAGCACACCAAGGCTCTGGTCCGGTTGGCGTGCGCAGCTACGCTCATGGGCGTCGCGCTGTGGGTGACCTGGGCAACGTCGTCCTACTGGCAGGCATGCACAGGCGCTAGATGGAATAAAATGAACCCGTCCTGCGCTGACGCCATGTCGTCCTACGACCTCCTGCCCCTTCTGTACCTCTGGGGCGCCCTCGCTCTCGTCGTTGTAGCCCTGGTGGTCGCACGCCTCGTTCCCGGGGTTCCCGCAGGGGTAGCGACGGTTGCAGCAGTTGTTCTCGCCTGCCCTGTGGCAGACCCCGGGTTCTTCTGGGTCGAATGGGGCAGCGCCGACGGCACTCCCGGACACGGCCTCTGGACGGCGTGCTGGATTGCAGCTGCCGGTCTCGCCCTCGTCTACCCATCACGCACCTGGAACCCTGGGGCTCGCCCAAACACACCGGTTGAAGCAGCTGCTACACGGTCCTTCGCTAGCTAATTGTTCGGCCCGGCCCGCTGCGCACTCCGGGCTGAACACTGCGGCTGGACCCAGCTCGGCAAGAACCTGTAGGTCTGCGCGAGCTGACAGCAAGGGCACTCTCTCACTGAACCGCCGAACCCGGCGGAGAGACGACCCACTGAACGATCCCCATACGGTATGCGCGCGGAACGGCCTAAGCCGCTCACCTCGTGCCATAACCTCGTGCCATGCGCACCCTTGAGCGGCTACTGCTCGCGGCGCTCATCACTGCTGCCTGCGCTCTTGTGGCGACGATCACCCTCCTGGGGTTGGCGTCCCTCGACTCCCCTCGGGACACGACTCCGCCATACGACCCCACCCCCTCGGTCCATCCGACCGCTCGTCCGATACCTCAGAAGATCGATGGCTGACCGGTCAATGATCTCTATACGGAACGTGCCGTGGTCTGCTCAACCGACGATCACGGCGGTACGCAGAGCCAGAACCCAGCTGGTGACGGCGCCGACCACCCCCAAGGCGAGCAGCAGCGACCTCCATCGAGCGTGGGAGCGCGTGCTGACGCGCATCGCTACGACCAGGAGAACGAGGGTTGCGAGGGCGACAGAGAACAGCGCCGGCCACGCGACGTGGAACGCCGTGCACTGAGGCGGAAGGGACTCGTTGCACGCCAACGTGAATCCGTCGAGGAAGACGCCCGCGACGAGGGCGAGGAGAGTGATTACGCCCGCGATCACGGCGGAAGCATTGAGCGACAGTGTATGCACACCATCACTCTCGGACCAGCGAGTGAACGGCAGGAGCGCACTGGTCCATCCGGGTCGGATCTGTCCCGGAGACCGATCCGCATACGGGACAGCGGCGGATTGTGCAATCGCTGGCGATACTGCGTGACGCAGAGTATGGCGGCAAGCCCGCCACCAACTATTTCAAGGCCTAATTCGCCGCGCACTGCGCGCAATCGCCCTATGCAAGAAAAACAGAACTACGCAAAAGGACGACGGTATGCCAATTATTAGCAATAATGGCACTATCAAAAAACCGAAAGCGCTGGCAAGGGTTGCGGGAATTAAACAAACCCCAAACGCAACTAACGAAATAAGCCAAGCTTGTCTCATGACGCTTAGTGGTTGACGAGAACCACCATTAGTGCTGCCACTAATTGACCTCGATATCTTCGAGGTCAAAGGCGACAGTGCCAGAAGAACTACAGCAACCAAAGCAAACGGCCAGGCGTATTCAATAATTGCATCTGCCAACGCGTATTGCACTCCCGAAGCCGCTTCACGCATCGGTCCAGCAATCATAAGAGCAGATATCGTGTAAGAAACCTCTACAAGCAGGGCTATCCACGCGTGCGCAAGAAAACTTGCTCCTGTCGTTGCCGAAGCGGAAAGGTCACTTGGTCGACTCGAAGGCACGAGTTGAACCTAGCCGAACGTAGGACCGGCGGCGGCGAGAGTTATGCGGGCCTGCGTCGGGCGCGTTCGGCCTCAGACGCGCACTCGGACTCGTTCCGCTGCGGGCGACGGAGACCGCTGATCGAGGCTCTCAGCCAGCCGCCGCCATCCGCTGAACGATCCCCTACGGGACGACTGAATCTGCGTCGCGCGTAACGCTGCGAGGCCGGCCGGACACTACTAGGTATGGACGCGACGAAGAGCGGTGACGCGGAGACGTGGGAGCGAGGCTCCTCCGGGGATGGCGCGGCGTTCGCGCTGATCTTCGATCAGCATCGCGCCCGCGTCTTCAGGCACGCCTACCGACTCCTGGTCGACACCGACGATGCCGAGGACGCGACGGCAATCGCGTTCCTCGAGCTCTGGCGCCGACGCGCGTCGGTGCGGCTCGTGGACGGCTCGGTTCTGCCGTGGCTGCTGGTCACCACGACCAACGCCGCCCGGAACCTCACCCGCAGCCGCCGCCGCTACCGCACCCTCCTCGACGCGCTCCCCCACGGTGAGCATCACCGTTCAGCCGAGGACGTCGCCCTGAGCGACGAACTCGAAGACCGGCGTCTCGCTGCTGCGCTGGCGCAACTGTCCCCGACCGATCAGCACCTGGTCACGCTCGTGATGATCGAGGGCTACAGCCCTACCGACGCCGCACCCGTGCTCGGCCTCAGCGCCGGCACGACCCGGACGAAGCTGCATCGCGCTCGGACCGCGCTGCGCGAACACCTCGGACACCCCACGCTCGACCTCTACCTCCAGTCGACGCTAGGAGAAACGTCATGACCGCCCCGCAGATGAGCGACGACTTCGCCGGCGCCTTCCGAACCGCCCTCATCGACCACATCGACACTCCCGCCCGCTCACGATCCACGCGGCGCCGGTGGTGGCTCGGCGGAGGAATCACAGCCCTCGCCCTGTTCGCCGGCACCGCGACCGCCGCCGCCACCGGGCTCCTCCCCCTTCCCGGAGCGATGGACATCACCACGATCAGCACCACGACCACCGGCACCTTCACCGGCACCGACTCCATCGACCTCGGCGCCACTCCCGACGACGCGAACGGCGTCGTCCTCTCACTGCGCTGCCTCACCCCGGGCCGGTTCAGCTTCCCGGACGGATCGAGCCTCGGCTGCTCCTCGACCGACTTCGGAACGGGGACCGAACCGGGTATCGCACCTTCCCTCTTCCCCCTGTCGAACGTCATCGACGGCAGCGTGCAGATCACCACGTCACCGGACGCGAGCTGGTCGATCACCGCCACTTACGCGACCGCAACAACCACCGACTGGGCGACCAACGAGCAAGGACAGAGCTACGGCGTCATCAACGAGAACGGCGAACCGGACCTCATCGCCGTCACTGCCGACGACGGCCGGCAAGGCTACGTGCGCCGGAGTGACCTCGAGGACGCGGACGGCACCACCGCGCAGCGCTCGTTCACCACTCCTGAAGACGCCCTCGAATGGCAGGAACAGAACGACGGGATCACGCACACCATCCCCGTCTACGCCACAGACGGGACCACCCAACTTGGTGAGTTCACCGTCGGCTGACTCACCACGTCGACTGACTCGGTGAACCATCCCCATACGGAACGGTGAACGACCGCCCCCTGGTGGTTACCGCTTCGTCGACCACGCCTTCTCTATGGCGGCGAGCACGTCCGCTAGCTCGACGTCATCTCGCCGCACGTCCCGAACGAATGCTTCTGCAGCTGCGGTGACGTCGATGGCGATGATTCGCCCGGGTCTGACTGTGGTGCCTTGGGAGCGTCGTGTTTCGACGTGGCCCGCTTCTTCCAGTTCCCGATAGGCGCGCGCTGCCGTACCGACCGCCACTCTGAGGTCACCCGCAATCTGTCGAACGGTCGGGAGGCGCTGGCCTGCCTGCAACCGGCCAGACGTGATTTCTGCCGCCAACGCTGCGCGGATCTGCTCGTAGGGCGGTCGAGGATCGTCAGCGTCGACCTCGATGCTCATCACGCCATCACCGTCGACACGTCAGCGGCACCCCGAGGAAGGCGCGCCAGAGACGTGGCGGCCAGTACCGCCATCACCATGCCGACGAGGAACACGACGCCGGCCACACCCAAGAGCACCAGTCCAACGATCCCCGCGAGCTGTGCCCAATCGGGCGTCATGCCCGTCTCGAGAACAGGTGCGTTCATCAGCGGAAGCGCCGCCGAGCCCAGGAAGACCGTGCTCGTGAGTAGGAGTGAGGCGTTGGCAACACGAAGAACGAGCCGCACCGCGCCGCGCCGCAACGCGGTATCTGTTTCGCTGAGCTCGGGCCAAGCGGTAGCGGGAGAGGTGACGACGCGGCGCAGAGCGTGCCGAACGGCAACGACGAGCAGACCGATCAGGGGAAGAGCCGGCGCTGCGAAGAGCCATCCCGGGAACAGGAACGGCCCTCCAGCGAGGCAGGGGTCCGAGAACATCACCGGACAGATCCAGCGACCATCGTCCGCCGGCTTCGACAGCAGACCACTCAGGAGTGCGATGAGCGCAGTCATCGAGGCGATCGTGGCGAAGGTCGCGCGTTGTCGAACCGTGGAGTAATCCGAAAGTCGTCTCGGCATCACGCTCGCCGTGCGTCGCCTCATCGCTCCATCGATGGAGGGCACGGGCATCACACTGAACACGCCGAGCCCTACAGCCGCTGCGAGCAGCAGCCCGAGCAGGAACGGCACCGACTCCAAGCGCGGATTCGCTATGTGAATCAGCACCGCGACCGCGAAAGCGACGAGCGCGGCGGCGACCGAGGTAACCATCCGCACGACGCCGACGCGATGAGCGCGCACTACGGCAGGCGGCTGTCGACGTTGAGTCAGCAGCGACACTCCTCCCGCGACGACGCTCGCCACGACGAGCACACCGATCACGACCAACGTGATCTCCGCGAAGCCCCAGTTACCCATGACCGTCCCCTTTGTATTGAGTAGACGATACAAAGGGGCGAGGGTTTGTGTCAAGCGTGCGAAACAAGGGCAGATCACCGAAGGGGTCGACCAGAACAAGTATCCAATCCCAGAGAATCCTTCAACCAACCCGCCCGGTAGACGATCCCCATACGGAACGCTCCCGGCACCTTGGTGCGGTTGGACGGTCGAGGAAATCACTGCTCATCTGCTCAGGGGCGTCAGAATGGCGAAATGATCGACGTCGACCTGGCACTGAGCCGCTTCGTAAGCGGAGTCGACGCAGAGGGGCTCCGCGCCCTGGGCGTCGTCATACGGGTCGGTGATCAGCAGAGACAACACCGCTGGCGCAACGACGACCGCACGACCATCTACTCGGTCTCCAAGGGCGTGTCGGTCCTCGCCGCTGGACTCGCCTTCGATGAGGAACTGCTGACCCCTGCCTCGCGGGTCGGACAGCTGCTACCAGCCGCCTCCCTCGGAGCGGACGTCGACGGAGTGACGATCGAGCACCTGCTGTCGATGACCAGCGGTATCGACTTCCCGTGGTTCGAGAGCGACCCCTGGCCGGAAGCCGACCTTGCACACGCCATGCTCAGCAAGCCTTCCCGCGGGCCCGGCCTCGTCTTCCAGTACTCCGACGCCAGCACGTACGTCGCGATGCGGATGCTGGGCGCGATCGTCGGCGACGTCCGAGACTGGCTGATCCCCAGGCTGTTCACACCGCTGGGCATCGACGATCCCGAGTGGCACCGATGCCCGCACGGATGGATCATCGCCGGCAGCGGCCTCGAGCTGCGAACGGAGGAGTTAGCCAGCGTCGGCCAGCTCCTCCGCGACCGCGGGATGTGGAACGGCCGACAGTTGATCAGTGCACAACGGATCGACCACATGCACAGTTCGTGGATCGACACGGGCGGCCCCGCTCCGTTCACGCGCTACGGCTTAGCGGGCTGGGACGGACCGCGTGACTGCTGGCGACTCGACGGTGCACGAGGACAGTACGTCGTCGTAGACGCTGCACGCGACGCCGTCATCACCATCACCGCCGACGAGCCAGAACGCGACCACCGGCTCGCTGAACTCGGCGCGGACGCCCTACTCGGATAACAACGCCGGAGGGGCATAGGCACCCGGCGACTCCCTACAAGATCACCGTTTCGGTGGACGATCCCCCTACGGGACGGCTTTCCGGGCAGCCAGCCATTCGCACTGGGCTCGGTCTAGGCGCTGCGCACGGTTAGGAACCAGGCGGTGTCACGACTGGCCTTTGTCGTCGCGATACCGAGCAAGTCGATCGGGTCGGCGCCCAGGGACGCCGGGTCCATCTCGTGCGGGCCCGCGGTGCAGTCGATCGTCTCCACCGCGCTCGTCGTTGTGGTTGATGCGCCAGTTACCGCCGAGGAGTCGAGATGCAGGTCGAGAGTGCCGTCGCCGTAGCAGTAGAAGGTGATGGACGTTGGCGACTGCGGCTCACCGAAGACCGATTGCATGCGGTCGCCGTCCTGACCAGCCTCGGAGTCGGACGACAGCACGGCGAGGTAGGGGCCGTCAGCATCGATCTCGACCTGGCGATCCAAACGCCACTGCGCCACCTCGGCCGGGTCGACGGGGCTCGGTGTGCAGGCCGTCAGCGCACAGAGGCTCACCGCGATCACCACGAGTGCTGCTGGGCGACGGCTCATGTCCACACCCTAGATCGGTCCCCCCGCTCTGAGCGAGGGATGAACCTCCGGCCGATACAGGCGGCCCGTTCAGCGATCCCCTTACGGGACGCTCTCGGTCGCGAGTCGGTTGCTCCTCGTGGTGAGAGCCGCGTCACGCCTACTGTTCTCCCGTGGGAGAACTCAAGGGAACGAGCGCGGCGGCGGTCGAGGCCGCTTCTCGTCGCGCCGAGGGGTGGATACGCCGTGGTTGAACGTCTGGACAGTTGGGATCCGAGTGGACTCTCGCCGGACCGGCAGACATCACCCCGCCAACGACGGTTGTTGAGACTGTCGCTCGTGCTGGGCGCTCTAGCCGTCCTGGCGGCCGCGGTTCTGTGGGTGGGTGATCTGCTGTTCGGCGTGCATGGCCCTTCGCACTACGTCAGCATCACCAACGACACCGGAGCCTCACTCACCTGGTCCTGCTCCTGGTCCGATCTTCACCTCGCCGCCGGGGAGACGGGTCAGCTGCGCATCCTCGACCAGCCCGACCAGGACTACGGCTGCGTCCCACAAGCAGCGACCCCCTTCGTAGCGGCGGCGCACAACAACGACATCTGCCCGTCGCTCAACTCGATGACCGAGGGAAGGCAGTTCACGGCAACCGACTTCGCGAAGACCTACCGCTGCCCGTAGCTGCATACGCGACCGGTGAACGATCCCCAAACGGGACGCCTGTAAGACGGTCCGTCAAATGGGTCGAGTGCAGGCTTCGTCAATCGCTTCTTGCTCGTCGTCGGTCAGCCACGCTTCGCTCGTGCTGGGGAACCATCCCTGGTTCGGCCACTGGTCGATGAAGTCGGTGCGGCTGGGCGCGTCGGGGTTCTCGATGCCGTTCGCTTCGTAGCAGGGCACGAGGTACTCGGTCAGGTAGCTGTAGAGGTAGTCGATCTGCTCGGACGTCATGGGCACCACGGGGGTCGTGGGATAGCTCGACCAGCAGGTGAACGCGGCGACCGATTCGGCTTCCGTCGAGGCGGACGTCATGATGCTGACGGGTCCGCCGCCGGCGGCGTTCGAGCCGAGGTCGACCGTTAGGCCGGCCGCGGTGAGGCAGCCCAGGAGTGCTGTCGAATCGTTCGGGTCGCGGTATTCCTGGAACGGGTCGGCGGGTCTCGTCGCGTCAGGGAAGCCTGCCAGGACTCCTTCCCATTGGCGGTCCTGCTCCTGGATGCGCAGCTGCTCCTGCTCGTCGGGCGCGAGAGGTGTTGGGGCGGGAGAGGGACCAAGATCGGGCATCGGGTAGGCGACGACAGAGGAACTGGTCGCCTCAGGGGTGGGGCCAGGTGCGAGAGCCCACGTCGAAACCAGGGCGACCGCGAGGACGACGACGGCGCCGGAGGCGACGATCCAGATCACCCTCGCGCGGCCGGCTGGCGTGGGGTGGGTGCGGCTCTCGCCCAGGGCGGCGGCCGCGATGGATTCCGGTTCGTCGAAGGACCGCACGCGCTCGATGGCTTCTGCCGGCTCGAGGCCGGCCAGCTCCTCATCTATCCCGTCTCGGATCGCGGAGGCGACGTCACGAGGGACGGGCCGTAGCGCCCGATCGAGCCGCTTCAAGTAGGTCTGGACCTCGCGGGGTGCGCTGGTCGGGGTCATGTGTCGTCTCCTGCCACGATCGCTTGGACGGAACGGGTGAAGGGCTCCCACTGGCGGCGGAACTCGCCCAGCTCGGCCTGTCCGGAGGGGGTGAGCTTGTAGTACTTCCGGACCGGGCCCGAACCGCTCTCCCCTGCGTAGGAGGTGATCAGACCGCGATCCTTCAACCGCCCGAGCACCGGGTAGAGCGTGCCGATGCTGGCGATCATGCCCAGCGACACCAGCTCCTCCGACAGGCGCCAGCCGTACATCGGCTCCCGCGATAGGAGCCCGAGGGCGCAGTACTCCACCACGCCCTTCCGGATCTGGGCCCCCACGTCGACTGTCATGCTTTGCATGTTAGCGTGCGATGCATACTAGCGGTGGTGGGAATCTGTCGGTCCGACTACCGCGCAACAACCAACGAAGGTGTCCCACGATGACGACTGCTTCCACCGCGTCACGTCTCTCGACTTCAGCATCCGATGGATCTGTGAACGCGTTCATCGGCTGGACCGCCGCCGGCGTGGTCACTGTGCTCGCCGCCCTGGTTCTGATGTTCAGCAGCTTCATGGTGGCTCTGGGGATCACGGACGCGGATCCATCCGAGGGAGCCATCGCGATCGGCGCCGGCGGTGTAGGTGTCATCATCTGGATCGTCGTTGCCGCTGTCGGAGGTTACGTCGCTCCCCGGAGGCTCTCGCGTCGTCCTGTTCTCGTCGCGTGGCTTCCAGCTGTGGTGAGTGCCCTCTGGTGCGGGATCGCTATCGGCCTGTTTCCCGTCCTGCTCGAGAACGTCGTCTTTCCGATGTCGTTGACCCCCGTGCCGATGAGCCAGCCGCTCCTTTTCCAAGCGTTGATTCTTACGGCCGGTGCCATCCCGGCTGGAGCGGGGTTGCTGGTGATCAATCTCGTGTTGCGCGTGATCAGAGCGCGCCGGGGCCGAGTCGCGACGCATACGAGAGGTGATGCGCCTGACGTCGGGAGTCAGAGCTCCTCGTGATCCATGGCGAGAGAGGACTGGACATCAACTAGATGAGGCACGGCGTCGGCTCAGCGCCCAGACCAGCGCGCCCGCGAGGAGCACCGCGCAGGTCAGCCCGGCGACGTGCAGGACGAGCGAGAGCGTCCCGTTCTCGGGGAGCAGGAAGCCGTAGGGCACCCACCCGTCGGTCGCTCCGCGGACGAGCACGACGACGACCCAGACGATCGGGTAGGGCAGGACCACCCACAGCCGTCGCCAGGAGAGCGGTCCGCGGTCGGCGACGACGATCCAGTCGAGGAGGACGAGGGCGGGGAGCGCCACGTGCAGGACGGCGCTGACCCAGGGCGGGGCCGTGCCGGTACCGGGGACGAGGGTGTTGTAGATCACGGCGACGACGATCAGGTAGGCCGTCGCCGCGCCGCGGACGTAGCTCAGCCACACCGGCGTCGGACGGCGGGCGAGCGCGACCGATCCGGCGACGATGAGCACCGCGCTCGCGAGGAGGCTGGTCTGGTTCGTGAAGTAGCCGAAGTAGTCGAACGGATTCGGGTCGCCGGCCACGATGCTCAGCGCGTAGGTGTGGAGGATCACCGCGACCGCGGCTGCACCGACGGCGATGCGCGCTACACCCACGAATGGGCGGGTCGGTGCCGGGGAACTCATCGGGTCAGCCTAGGAGCCGTTGGGCTTCCTGCTGGCCCGCGACAGACGTTCCCCCTTCGGAACGGTGCTGAGCATTTCAGGCCGAGACGCGACCACGAGGAAAGCGGTGACGTCGCTTAGCCTGAGCCGGTGGGGACGTTCTCGAAAGTGCGCAGCACGGTCGCGGTCGCGGTCGCGGCATGCCTAGTGGTCATGACGGGATGCACGGCGCAGCCTGCACCACCGACTCCGCCACCGGCGACGAACACCGAAGACGGCTCCACCTCTCCACTGACCGGCGACCTAGGCGTAGCGACCTTCACCGGGAACGACGGGACCACCGGCGCCGTCCAGTTGAGCGCGGCGGACGGCCGGCTGGCCCTGACATCCGACGAGCTCGTCATCCCCACCGCGTCTTCCGGTTCCGTAGCGGTCATGGGAGCGCTCGATCCGATCGACGCGGATACCACCTGTTTCGACGTCGATTTCCCGATGCGTCTCGCGGACGCGGAGTCAGGGAAGCCCTACAAAGCGTGGCGGAACCTCGCAGAGTTCCATGGCGACCCGACAGCGATCAATCAACTCGTTCTCACGACCCGCCCGCAGGACGACCCCGACTGCTCAACCAAAATCCTCGCCATCGCTGACGTCCAGTGGAACGTGGAGCCGCAGCGCAGCACCCTCGTGGCCCGGGACGCCGGCCCACGTGCAGCAGCGCGTGGCGAGGTGTCATCCGCGGACGGAGTGCCGACGTCGTACACGGTCGCTCGCAACGACCTCGCAGAGGACGTCGCGGCACGATTCGGCATGACGGCCGATGACCTGTTCTACCTCAACCCGTTCCGCTTCCCTTCGGACGAGATTCTGCGCGTCGGTGAAGAGCTGAACCTCACTGTCGCGGCGCGATGACCTCCCCCCGCGGGTACTCGATACCGGGCCTGGCGTTCCGGCTCTTGATCAATCCTTCGGAGTGCAGTGCATGATGTCCCGATGAACGTTGGAGAGCCCCCGCAACCGAGTGCAGCGACGCCCATCGTTCTCGCCTTGGTCTTCGGCGGTCTTGCAGCCGCCCTGGGAGCCGTAGCCTCCATTTACATGTGGGACCCGAGCGAGACGTGCAGGACCCGCGGCGGAGGCAGCCTGACGGGAGAGGGGTTCCTCTGGAACCCGCTGTGCTCAGATGGTTCAACCGTTCAGCCGATATGGATGACGTTGTCGACTGCTGCGGCGTTGATCGTGGCCGTGACATGCGTCGTCATTGCGGCCAGCCGTCAAGTTGAACGTGACGGACAGGAAATTGCGTCGCCCGACGTTCTGCACGACTACTCGCGCCAGACCCTGCCGGAGGACAACGGGCTCCGCAAGCTGGGCGATGAGTGGTGAGAGATGGCAACTCCGGGGGGGCACCCTCCCGATGAGCGTTAGACAGTCTCCTCGGCCGGATCACGCGATCCCCCTCGTTTTCGCCGTGATCTTCACCGTTTTCGCCGCCGCTCTCGGGTTGATGTCCTCTCTCTACATGTGGGATCCGGCAGAGGCGTGCGAGGTTCGTGGAAGCTACTCCAGCTCCGAGAGCTTCCTGTGGAATCCGCTGTGCGTGGACGGTTCGGCTGTCCAACCGCTGTGGATGACGGTGGCTGGCGCTGCCGCATTGATCGGTGCCGGCGTCTGCGTCGTCCTCGCGATCGCTTTTCGAGTGCTCAACCACGAGCGGGAAGTCCCGCCGCCCGTCGTCTCGCACTGGGAGTGAGCAGTCAAAGGTAGATTCGCCGGATGACGACGACTCGGACCTCCCACTCGACTCTCGCCCTGCTGCTCGCCGTTCCGGTGTTCGCGCTCGTCGGTTGCGCCGGTTCGACGGCGGGGGCTCCGGCATCGACGTCGGCCGCCGCGCCGGCGTCGACCGCGACCGCCGCCCCGACGTCCGCCCCCGCTACTCCGGCGGCGACCGCGACTGCGGGTGCGGCGGCGGCTGGTCCGGTGTGGCCGGCGGACCCGTGCCGGGACACGCAGCTCACGGTCACGGTGGAGGACCGGCCCGAGCTTTCCGGGGCGGGCCAGGAAGAGTTCGCGATCGTGCTCACGAACGCCTCGGATCAGGCGTGCTCGTACTTCGGGTGGCCGGGCGTTCTGATGCTCGGTGCCGATGGGACGCAGCTCACCACCGCCGGCACGTCGGGTGCGGAAGCGTTCCCGGGGGCTCTCGCTCCGGGTGAGTCGGCGCAGGCGGAGGGCCAGCTCTCGGCGGTCGGCGCGTACGACTGCACGCCGACGACCGCGACGACTGTCCGGGTGCTCGTCACCTCGGACGGCGCCGGACCGGGAATCGACACGCCCTCCGATTTCCAGGTCTGTGGCGGGGACGGTCGGAGTGACTTCACGACCGGGCCGCTCACGCCGGCGTCCTGACTCTTCTAGAGTCGCGGCTGCGGTCATGGACGGGCTCGAGGGTGGAGACAGCTTCGTGCTGTTCCTGGTTCTAGGTGCCCTTCCCTTCCTCCTTCTGGTCGCCGTGGTTTCGGTCGTCACGATCGGCATCCTTCAATGGATCGGAGGGCGGGGGCGGCCCCGTCCGTAGACTGAGTGCAACCACCCCTTCGGCACGGCGCCGACCGGAACTCAAATGAGTAAATGAAGCAATGAGCACATGGGTGTGGTGTTGATCGCTTTGTGGCGGCAGTCTTTGATCGCTCCTTGACGTCGCGCTACGCGTGCGTCGGATCACCGAGGATTTCAGCGAGTCAGGAATTTCGCGAGAAACGTGCGGTAAATCACTGTGAGCTGCTGCAGATCGCTTACCACGACGTGTTCGTCGATCTGATGGATTGTGCTGCTGATGAGGCCGAATTCGGCGACCTCGCCATAGTGGGCGATGAATCGCGCATCGGAAGTTCCTCCGCCGGTATCCAACGAGGGAGTTCGCCCGGTCACGGATGTTACCGCCTCGGATAACAGCGCGACGTGGCTCGATCCAGCAGTGATGAAGGGGTCGCCACTTACCTCGACTAAGAGGGTGAAATCGGTTGCGAACTCTTCTGCCGCCCGGCGGATCAAGCCCTCGAGGCTCTCGGCTGAATGAAGGTCGTTAAAGCGAATGTTCAGATGCGCGGTTGCTTCGGCGGGCACCATGTTGTTCGCCGCATTGCCGACGTCGATCGTGGTGATCTGGAGACTCGACGGCTCGAAGCACTCGGACCCCTCGTCGAGTGGTGTTGTGGCGAGTCGGTTGAGAACGCGGATGAGGCGGTGCACCGGGTTGTCGACGAGGTGGGGGTAGGCAACGTGCCCCTGGAACCCGCGCACCGTCAGGTTGGCGTTAAGGCTTCCGCGCCGTCCGATCTTGATCACGTCGCCGATCCGCTCCGGGTTCGTCGCTTCGCCGACAAGGGTGAAGTCCGGCATGTCGCCGCGATCGGCGAGCCACTCGAGCACACGCACGGTGCCACCCGTGGCCGGCCCCTCTTCGTCTCCGGTGATCAGGAGGCTGACCGACCCAAGGTCGAGCACTTCGGGCTGCGTCTGCGAGACCGCTGCGAGGAAAGCGGCGATGGCGCCCTTCATATCGCTGGCACCTCGACCGATGATCGTCCCGTCGCGGAGTGTCGCATCGAAGGGGTCGGAGCTCCACTCGTTAGAGCCTGGGGGAACGACATCGGTGTGACCGGCGAAGCACAGGTGCGGTCCGTCGATTCCTCGGCGGGCGTAGAGATTCGGGGTGCCATCGAAGTCCAGCCGATGAACGATGAAGCCAAGGCTCTCAAGTACGCCTGCCACGACATCGAGGGCTCCGTCGTCGCTCGGAGTGACCGAAGCACATCGGATCAAAGACTGCGTGAGCGCGACGGGGTCCACGGGAGCGAAACTATTCGGCACGGAGACACCGTACCTGCAACATCAACTGCATCTCGGAAAACAACAGCTTTCTAAGACGCCCGGTCGGCATCGCTGTCGCGGTGTCGGGTCCGCGCGATTCCGAGGTCGCAGATGTCTCGAAAATGCGTCTCAACAGAAACCGTCTCAGGGTCATGACCGCGAGGAGTTTGTGAGTCACACTGGTCGAGTGAGACTTCTTGGATACACCCGCGTGAGCACATCGAGTCAGGATGCGCAGTTGCAGCTCGACGCGCTGGTGGCTGTCGGCGTTCAAAAGCGCGACGTGTTCGCTGATGTCACCTCCGGGAGCAAGACCGCGATCGAGCGCCGAGGGATGAAGAAGCTCCTCGAGCATGCAGAGTCCGGTGACACCGTGGTCGTGTGGCGAGTTGATCGGCTTGGCCGCTCCTTGATGGACGTCCTGAACACGGTGAACCTGCTGCGTGACCGCGGCATCCAAGTCCGGTCTATCTCTGATGGCATCGATCCGGCGACGTCGACGGGCCGGCTGATGCTCAACATGCTGGCCACCCTCGCCGAGTACGAGCGCGAACTGATCGTCGAGCGGGTGAATGCGGGGATCGCAGCGGCGCGGCAGAACGGCACACGCTTCGGCCGCCCACTGTCCGATCCTGCAGTAATCGCCGACAAGCTCGCCATCGCCTCCGATGCTCGAGCGAAGGGCCGCACCGCCGAAGACGCAGCACGACTCGTTGGCTGGAGTCGCGCCACCCTCTACCGTCACCAGCAAGCCCTCGCCGGCCGCGAGAGCACCGCCATGTAGCAAATGCCATAGACGGTGACGAGCGGTGGCGAATTCTCCGACTTCACGTCGAAGATCAGATACCCCTCGCCGCCCTCGCACGAGACATCGGCATCGGCCTCCGCACACTACAGCGCTGGCATCAGCTCTACCGAGAAAGCGGCGTCACTGCTCTCGATCCGCACCAGCGATCGGACGCTGGTGTACGTCGAACGCCGCCTGAGCTCGTGGCGTTCATCGAACGACTGGCTTTGAGCAGGCCGCGACCAGCGCTGACCACGCTGCACCGCCTAGCAAGCGCTGAAGCAGATCATCATGGCCTGTCGGCGCCGAGCTACGCCACCGTCAGGGAAATCGTGCAAGCTCTAGACCCGGCGCTCGTAACACTCGCGTTGGAAGGACCGGCCGCCTATCGAGACAAGCACGAGCTGGTGTTTCGCCGACGCGCCGAACGTCCCAACCACATGTCGCAGGCGGATCACACCGAACTCGACATCCTCATCATGGGCACCGGGGGCGCGCCCGATCGGCCGTGGCTGACGATCGTGATGGACGACTATTCGCGCGCGATCTGCGGCTACATCGTCTTCGCCGGGGCACCGTCCGCGATGAACACAGCACTTGCTCTCCGTCAGGCGATCTGGAGAAAGCCCGACCCGACGTGGGCTATGTGCGGGATACCTGACGTTCTCCACGTCGACCACGGCTCCGACTTCACCAGCCACCACCTCGAGCGCACCGCCATCGAGCTGCGCATCCGCATCATCCATTCCATCGTCGGCAGACCCCAGGGCCGCGGCAAGATCGAACGCTTCTTCCGCACCATCAACACCGAACTCCTCGCTACCCTCCCGGGGCACCTCGGGCCCGGCAGCAGAAGCCCCCACCCAGTACTTGATCTGGCGGCCCTCGACCAGGCGATCGGCGCCTTCGTCAGGACCTACAACGAGCGCCCGCATCGCGAGCTCGAAGCCTCTCCGCGAGACGCATGGGTTGCTGACGGCTGGCTCCCGCGTATGCCTGACAGCCTCGAACAGCTCGATGGGCTTCTTCTCACTGTTCCGAAGAATCGCGTCGTGCAGCGCGATGGCATTCACTTCCAGGGCCAGCGCTACCTCGCCCCGACGCTCGCACCCTTCGTCGGGCACACCGTCACGATTCGATATGACCCACGTGACGTCTCAGAGATCCGGGTCTACGACCGCGACACCTTCGTCTGTGTTGCCGTCGACGAAGCTCACCCCAACCTCCGACTCAGCCTCCGCGACATCGAAGCCGCCCGCCGCGCCCGCCGACGACAACTCCGGCACGTCATCAACGACCGCATTCCCACCGCCACCGTCCGGGAGGAGCCGCACAGCGTCGCGCCCGTTCCCCATCGGCGCCGGCTACGCACCTATGAAGAGGACGAGTGATGAACCAGGCCTTCATCGTGACCAAAGAGCACCGACGCTTCACCGAGTTCGCCAACGCCGTCCGCAAGGAACGAACCATCGGCATCTGTCACGGTGATGCTGGTGTCGGCAAGACCAACTCCGCCCGCCGCTATGCGAACTGGGACGCTCTCGAGCCCTACATCAACGAATGGGGCCCGCGAGGAGATCACGACGCCAAGCACTACGCCCTCGCCAACCGATCCCGCACCGTGTTCTACACACCCGAAGTACTCTGCCGACCCAAAGACCTCATGCACGAGTAGTCCCGCTGAACGATCCCGATACGGGACGGTGCTGGCCCCGCCTGCCGGTTGCAAGTAGACAAAGGCGCGGTCTTGAGTACGGTGGCGCCGTGAAACGAACAGGCGAGGGAATGGCGGGACCGCATTGCGCCGCTACGGCGCTCATTGCTGCTGGCGCACTGATGCTCGCCGCGTGCTCAGGTTCACCAGCTCCGGAGGGTGATCCGATCCGGGCAGCTCGCGCGTTGCGCGACGCGCCGCTGATCGTGCAGGAAGGCAACGCTGCCGACACCTGCGGAGAGTTCGTGCTTGATCAAACCGAGCTCGTGCCCATCAACGCGGTCGCATGCCTCGACACGGCAGCAGCAGCGGGCGAGGAGGCGGAGCTCGCCTGGAGTTCTCTCACGGATGAAGGGGATCCCGTCGTCTCTTTCGCCTACACGGCACCCTGGAACGCAGGGATCGTCTTCTCTCTGACAAACGAATACAACTCCTACGCGGATGATCACGGTTGGACCACCGGCCTCTGCCCGGACGCAACCACCGCAACCTCCGATTTCAGCCCCGAGACGTGCCCCGGTCCTGTGGAGGGATGAGTCCACGCGGACGACGAAGATGGCCCGCTCAACGATCCCCTTACGGAACACATGATCGTGGAGTGCTGAACCTTCTGATTCATGGCGTGTTCACCGACGTGCCGGACCATGATGCTCATGGAAACACGAGAACTGGCATGGGGCATTCTGGCGTGGCCTGCCGTTGCGGTCCTTGCGCTGCTGCGAACTGTGGGCAGCTGGGATGTATCGGGCGGGTCCGCAGCAGGGCTCATCGCGGGCACGGCAGCTGCGTTCACTGTCGCGGGCGCACTCCTGTGGCTTCCCTCGAGTCTCTGGCTCGACCGGCGGACACTCCGCTTCCCGCGCGTCGGGCGGGCGGCCGCGTTCCTGGGTCTGGGACTCGTGATCGGCGCCGCCGCCTCCACCGCGCTGGTACTCGCGTCGGGAAACGCGACCTGGCCCTCCTCCGCGGGCCTCATCACGGAATATGCAGTCACGGCAGGAATCGCTTCCCTCCTCGGCTGGCTCCTCGCCGCCACCCTTCGTGCGAAGAAGCTGCCGATCGTTCAGACGGCGGCGAATCGCGTGAACCGCTGAATGATCCGGGTCGTCGATCGATCAGCGTGCCAGCAGCAGTCCGGCCAAGCCGATGACGACCGGCACCACGGCAAAGGCCAGGAAGAGGTAGGAGAGCACGAGTCCCACCGTCGACTCCCAGCGAGGACCGACGTGTCGTCGCGCCTGATGACCGACGAGGACGCCGGCCAGCGGGAGAAGGTACTGCAGCGTGGTCGCGACTCCGATGACCAGGGGATCGCCCACCCACAGGTGGGCCACCGCCAGGTATCCGACGGCGTAGGACACGACGGCGAGAACGCCCAGCACGAACGCAGCCCGCGTCCACCCTCGTCCGCTCCGCCGCGCGGTACCCGTCTCCTTCATCACACTCATACCTCCACTGTACGAATCGCTCCTCGCGCACGCCCGCCCCTCGGAGCATGTGCCGGTCCTTCGCCCGACGTCTCGTTCGGTGACACGACCAAGCCTCGGCGAGCTGCTGTCCAGCGTCAGCCGGCGAGCCGGCGTCCACAACGAGGACGCGACTCGGATTCGGAACATGTCCGATGGCTGCCTCGATAGCCTCAGCGCATGAAGATCCGAGCCGGTTCGCCTGACGATCGCGGGCCCTGCATCGACCTCTGGCTGGAGGCACTCAGAGCACGAGACGGATGCAGTCAGGACGACGCGGTCGCCGAGAGGGCTCGAGCGAAGTTCCACCGGCCTCTCGTTCGGTTCGCCGTCATCGGCTCGGATCCCCTCGGGTTCGCTCTCACCGTCGACACGGGCGATGGTCCGGGCCGACACAGTGCGCTGCTCGAACTGCTCGCCGTCGCACCGAGCGAGACAGGGCGCGGGCTCGGCCGGACACTGCTCGACGACGCGGTCCAGTCCGCCTCTCAGCTCGGCTACCTCGTCCTGAAGCTGCACGTCCGCGCCGGAAACGATCGGGCGGAAGGGCTTTACAAGGCGTCCGGCTTCGAGCCTCACGGGGATCCCGCGCCGCATCCGCTCGGTGGTCATCCGATGATCGAGTACGCGCGGACTCTGACTCACGTCAGCAACTGAGGACCTCCGGCCACCGATCCCCGTACGGGCCACCTCGCGCGACCGGATCACATGCGCACTCAACGCTGGTCGAGCGGTCGGGTCATGGCAACCTCATCCCATGAGCGTGAGCGACGGACAGGCCTGTGCCCCACGGGACCTCGACGTGCTCAGCGACCGGCTCCGACTGTGCCGGCCCGCCGAGACCGACCTGGACGAGCTGTTCCGCCTCTACACCGATCCGCGGATCGCGGAAGAGGATCCGCTCCTCCTCCATCTCTCCGCCGATCAGACCCGGGCCGTGATCGCGTATCGAAGGACCCAGTGGACACGGGACGGACTCAGCAGCTGGGTGATCCGCCGGCGCGACTCCCCCATCGACAGCCGTGATCTGATCGGAATGGGTGGATGCACTCTGCTCTCCGATGCAGCCTGGAATGTGGCGTTCACCCTCCACCCCGACCACTGGAGCAAGGGCTACGCGCAGGAGGTCGCCCTCGCCGGCATCGAACTCGCCCACCGCCTCCGACCGGAGCTGCCCATCACCGCGGTCGTCGCAGAACGCAACGCACGCTCCCGCCGCACCATCGAGCGACTCGGCCTCGCGCTCAGATGGGAGGGTCCGGACGCGCACAGCCCAGACCCGACCGCACGAGTCGTGCTCTTCGCCGACCGCCAGCTCTCCGCTGAACAGGTCCGCCGGCTCACCGGCTGAACCCGATCGCCGATCGGCTCATCCGCCAGCTCAGCGAGAGCTCCCCTCACGGGCAGCGAGTCGGCACCGCCGGTGAGCATGGCGATCCTCCGCTGCGGGAACTGCAAGCGAAGCCGACCTGTCGGTCCACCAGCCGGCGCCTCCCCCTCCCCGCTCCTCGATCCCCGACCGCAGGGCAACGAGACACGACGACGCTGCGCTCGGGAGTCCACCGGCAACTCCTTGAAGGGGCACGGCCGTCCGTCGCCGGACGGATTCACGTCCACCTCTTGTTCATTCCGGCTTCGTTGTCCAGCGCCGTCGGCTGCCCTAGCGTTCGGCAGGTGGACACCAGGAGATCGACCTCGACCGGCTCTAGCTCCGTTGTGTCCTGGGTCGCTCTCGCGTCAACCGGCGTCGCCGCCGCGACACTCTGGATCGCGGACGCCGTCTGGTACGGGATCCCCGAGTCGGGTGGCCCGGGAGTCAGTCTGCTCTTCATCGGCGGATGGGGTCTTCTCACGTGCGCCGCCCTGCTCACGGTCGGCGTGCTCATCCATCTGGCGCCCTCCGCGCTGAGCCGCCACGGAAAACGCCCCGTCGAGTTCGTGCTGCCGAGCGCCGCACTCGTCCTCATCGCGGGGATCCTGCTCGCGCATCCGCTGGCGGGCAGCGCTTTCGCCTGACCCTCACCGGCATCGACCCTCGAAAATGTCTCGGCGCCTCCGGGCCCTCTCGTCAACGGGCTCTGGTGGCTTCACAATTACAGCGAGGGGTGCAACCGTTCGGGTCGGTGCACCCCTCGCTGCCGGTTGGCCGAACGCGCGCCAACCTCCAACGACCAGCAGCCAGGGATCGCCGATCGAGCGGTCACAGCCTAGATTTTCTAGACGGTCTAACTAAGTCCCCTTTCCGGGTGAGGTGGATCGTGCAGGCGATGCTGGTGCTTCGGCTGACCGCGGGCGCCGAGTTGGGAGCGGAGCGATCCGATTTCGAGGTCGATCACTCCTGGTACGGGTCGAAGCGGTGGGCGGGGCGGGCTGCGGTGGTCGTGGTGGTCACGGGCGGGCCTTCCTGTGCAGCAGTGGAAGAGGAGGAGGGGGCGGGGACCGGCGCGAGCCGGTCCCCGCCGGAGGAGCTAGCTGAGCCCTGCGGCGTCGGCGGGGGTGCTGTCGCCGGTGACGACCTGCTCGACCGGGGAGAGCGCGTAACCCCAGGCCGCGAGCTGGCGGAAGTGCTCGGCCGTGCGCTCGTCGCCGCGGCGCCAGGACTCCTTGCTCGTGTGCGCCTCCTGCCCTCCGAGCACGACGGCCAGCGCGACCAGGCGGGCCTTCGCGGGGTTCCCCTCGATCAGCGCCGCGAGAGCGTCGGCGCGGTAGCCGGAGGGGCGCTCGATGCGCAGCAGCGCGTGCGCGAGGTCGCTGCCGTTGCTCATCCCCGACGACACCGCGAACCGGTGAGCGGTGAGGCCCAGGGCGATGACGCGATCCGCGTCCTTGGGGAGGGTCTTGCGGGCGAGGAACGTCGCGATCCACTCGCGGCGCACCTTCTCGGCCGCGTTCCACGCCTTGTTGTTGGCGATGAGCACCTTGCGCTCAGCGGACTTCTCGGCGCGCTCCTCCTCGGCCTCCTCCTCGGTCTGCGGCTGCTCGGGCGCTCCGTAGGCGTAGGTGAATCCGGCAGCGGTCGGGTCCTGAACCAGGAGCGTGACCTCGACCTCGCCGCGCCAGCTGGTGTCGATGAGCACTCCGCGGCCGGGAGCGGCGGCGACCTGCTCCGGGGTGACGCTCTTCCCGTCCTCGCCACGCAGCTGCCGCACCGGCGTCCACGTCGCCTGGTCGCCCTAGGCGTCGGAGCGGGTGAGGATCTGGAAGACGTTGCCGGTGTACTCGGCGGCGGTCGCCGCGAGGAGCCCCTGGTGCGCGGCCTCGTCGCGGAGGGTCTGCGCGGTGTGCTCGAACCGGGCCGGGTCGTGTATGGCGACCTCGATCAGGGTCGCGCGGGCGTCGGCGTCGTCCTCGAACTCCAACAGCACCGCCGCCTGGTCAAGGGTCAGCTCGTGCTCGTGCAGAACGGACGTGACGGTCGCGGACTCCGCGACCGCAAGCCCCTTCTTCACCGCGTCGGTCTTGGTGCCGGTGCGCTTGGCGATCGCCGCGGCAGACACGCCCTCGAACGCGAGCTGCGCCCACGCGGCGGTGCGGTCCGCGACGCTCAGCTCGGCGCGCTGGTCGTTCTCGATGATCTGCTGAACGATCCGGTACTTCCGAGCCGCCAGCAATCAGTCAGGTGGACGAGCCGGTCGTCGGCCCGGCCCCTACGCGCACCAGTCGCGCGAGCGTCCGTTGACGCTGCGCGCGGTGTCGCCGGTGCCGAGGTCGACGAGCACGGTCGAGGTGGCGCTGAAGCCCGGCTCGCCCGGGTAGTCGTCCGGCCGACCCTCGACCGAGACGGTCTCGACGGCGAGGTACTGCCCGTTCGGCGAGAGGCAGACGCCGCGGATGCGCCCCGTCGGCGAGGTGCGGAACACCTCCGAGGTGCCGGACGCGTCGACGCGGACGACGGAGTACTGGGTCGCCCCCGTCTCCGGCGCGTACTCGGCCTCGAGCTCGACGTAGCTCCCGGAGTCGAGGAGCAGGATCTGCACGGGCGTCGCGGTCGCGCTCACGTCGGCCGGCGGGAGGGCGAGCGTTTCGACCGAGCCGTCGGCCAGGTCGATCAGCGAGCCCGACTCCGGATCGGCGACCACGAGCCGGTTCGCGCCGGGCACGAATCCGCGCAGCTCCGCGTGCTGCCCGAGCGGGCTGATCGAGCCGGGCGTCAGCAGGTCGAGCAGGAGCACCGTGTCGTCGAGCGAGTGGGTGACGACCGAGGTGGTGCCGGGCACGAACATCCAGTCGCGCGCCCGCAGCGGCCCGCCGTCGATCCCGACCACGGGGACCGCCTCGGCCTTCTGGTCGGTGAGGTCGTAGGAGTAGAGGGCGCGGTCGAGCGGGCCCGACGGCGCCTGCCCCGTGAAGGTCCAGCCGAGCACGCCCTTCTCGGGCGAGGAGTGCAGCTCGCGCACGGTCCCGGGGCCGGGGAGCGGGATCACGCCCTCGGAGCCGGTGTCGAGCGTGACCGTGCGGAGGAGGTTCGTGTCGTCCGGCTCGATGGTCACGACGACCAGCACCGGGCCGACGACGGCGTAGTCCTGGATCCGGTCGGCCGTGACGAGGACCCGGGCGTCGCCTCCGGAGAGCGGGCGGACGCGGACGGCGTCGGGCTGCGAGGGGTCGTCGGCGGTGCGGTCGAGGGTGAAGAGGTCGGGGTCCTTCGTGGTGAAGGAGGCGGAGACGTCGGCGGCCGAGCCGGTCGCGGCGCTGCGGGCGTCGTCGATCCCGATCTCGTAGCGGGTGGCGTAGCGGAGGGTGTCGGTGAAGGTGACGGTGAGCACGCCGCCGTCGAGCTCGGCGGTGTGCGGGGCGTCCGGAGCGACGCGGACACGGTCGAGCGCGTCGGGCTCGAGCGCCTGGTCGAGGTGCAGGCGGGCTCGGGAGCCGTCGCGCTCGACGACGCCGTCGGTGCTGACCTCGAGGGAGGCGACCCGGGGCCCCTTCGCGACGGTGGCGGCGGTCAGGCCTCCGACCGCGAGGACGAGCACCGCGACGACCGCCCAGAAGAGCCGCGAGAAGCGGGAGGCGCCTGCGGAGTCGAGGCCGGGAGCCCGCCGCGCACCGCCTCCGGCCCGTCGCCCGCTCTGCGCCGACGTGCCGCCGCCGGGAGACGCGCCGGGCTCGAGAGACGCGCCGCGCTCAGGAGACGCGCCGCGCTCAGGATTCGCGCCGCGCTCAGTAGACATACGGCATCGCCGGCTCGTCGATCGGAGTGAGCGCCTCCGGCTCCAGCACGACCGCCTCGGCGCTGGTGACGCTCGGGTTCGCGCCGAAGCCGCCGCTCGCCTCCAGCCACTGCCCCTCCGACCAGGTGTCGGCCCAGCCGGCCTGGTAGACCGGCACGCCCACCGGCTGCGCGTCCACCGCGCAGCAGGTGACGACGAAGCGGGCGATGTAGAAGACGTTCTCGGGGTCGGAGGCGTCGGGGGTCACGAATCCGCTCACCGTCGCCGTGCGGCCGGCGAGGAACTGCTCGCTCGCGCCCTGACGCAGCAGGGTCGCCCAGTCGCGCACGCTGAACGAGGCCGTGTCGCCGGTGGGCGCCGCAGCGGTCACGGAGGCGTCGACGGCGCTGGTGTTGACCTCGCGCTGCGTCGCGGTCGAGGCGGTGAGGGCGGCCGGCGGGAGCACGAGCAGGGCGACGGCGGCGGAGGCGATCACCGCGACTCCGGCCGCGACCGCGACCACCCGGCGCCAGGGGCGGGCGGGCACGGGGGCGTGGAGGTGCTCGACGTCGTCCTCGTGCTCGTGGGCGTCCTCCTCGGCGCCCGGCACGACCGCGAACGCCGCGATCAGCAGCACTCCTGCGATCACCGCGAGCACCACCGAGAACTCGAAGTAGCGGGGGTGGATGTAGAGGCCGAGTCGGCCGGTCGCCGCGAGCCACAAAGTCGAGACGACGCCGATCAGGCTGAGGACGACGCCCTTCCAGCGGGCGAGGAGGCGCTCAGAGCGCATAGTTCACCGCCAGTCCCAGCACGGCCGCGGCGAGGGCGACCAGCACGGTGACGCGCACCAGCGTCGCGGCCGAGAACGTGGTGCGGAGCAGCGCGAGCATCTTGACGTCGATCATCGGGCCGAAGACGAGGAACGCGATGATGCCTCCCGGCAGGAACGTGGAGCCGAACGAGAGCACGAAGAACGCGTCGACGTTCGAGCAGATCGAGATGACGAAGGCGAGCACCATCAGCGCCAGCACCGACCAGAGCGGGTCGCCGCCGAGAGTGGTCAGCACGTCGCGCGAGACGCCGACCTGGATCAGCCCCGCGATGGCGGCGCCGACGAACAGCGCCGGCATCATCGCCCCGGTCTCCTCGGCGAACAGCAGCACGCTGCGCCGGGAGCGGTCGCGGAGGGAGCGGGAGGGCCGCTCGCCCGCCTCGCAGGCAGCGCGGAAGCGGTCGGTGAGCAGGCTCATCGGCTCGGAGTGGCGGCTGAAGATCCAGCCGACGAGGTTCGCGATCGCGAAGCCGCCGACGATGCGCCAGACGAGGATCCCGTCGGCCCAGCCGAAGGCCTGGTAGGTCGTGACGATGGTGATCGGATTCACGATCGGCGCGGCCAGGAGGAACGTCATCGACTCCGACACCGAGAGGCCCTTGACGATCAGCCCGCGCGCGAGCGGCACGTTGCCGCACTCGCAGACCGGGAGGAGCACGCCGAGCAGCGAGATCACGAGCCGCCGCGGGAGCGCCCGCTTGGGCAGGATCCTCAGCAGCACGGCCTCGGGCACCCACAGCTGCACCGCGATCGAGAGGACGATGCCGAGGAACACGAACGGCAGCGACTCGATGACGACGCTGATCGAGAGGGTGAGGAAGTCGCGCACCGCGTCCGAGAGGGCGTCTCCCGCCGCGTCCGGGGCGAGCAGGCGCGTCGCCACGAGGACGGCGACCAGGGCGAGCCCGAGGAGCGGCCCGCGCCGCGACCGCCGGGCGCCCGGGGACGCGCGGGTCGGGGCGGCGAGCGCGGATTCGGGGGACATCCCGACCCATCGTAGGCGGGGGTCCTGCGCGGGCCGGCGCGGGGCGCGGGCGCGGGGCCGCCGGGCGTCGCCCGGGGCGCGCGAGAACTCAGAAGTGGGCGTACGGGAGGGCGAGTACCGCGACTTCTGCGTGCTCGCGGTGTCGGCTGCGCCCGACCTGGCGAGGTCCGGCCGTCCGCGAGTGTCCGATCGTCGTCGCACTCGCGCTCGAGTGCGACGACTTCTGGACACTCGGTGCGAGGGCGGGCGCCGAGGGTCGCGGGAGGCGGGCGCGGCACTCGCGCAGAAGCCCTCCGGGTGCAGGATGAGCGCATGCCCGCCTCCCCCGCGCACCCCCTCCGCGTGCGGATGCAGCCGCGCGCGATCGACGAGGCGCACCGCGTCTCGAGTCCGCTCGAGCTGCTCGTCGACCTGACCTTCGTCGTCGCGATCGCGCAGATCGCCCAGCAGCTCGCCCACGCGACCGAGGAGGGGCACCTCGCCGAGGGGCTCCTCCCCTTCGGCATGGTGTTCTTCGCGATCTGGTGGGCGTGGATGAACTTCACCTGGTTCGCCTCCGGGTACGACACCGACGACGTGCCCTACCGGCTGCTGACCCTCGCCCAGATGGGCGGCGTCCTGGTGCTCGCGGCGGGAGTGCCGGCCGGCTTCGAGGACGGCGACTACCGGGCGATCACCATCGGCTACGCGATCATGCGGTTCGCGCTGGTGAGCCAGTGGATCCGCGTCGCCGTGTCCACTCCGGAGCACCGCACCTCCGCCGTGCGCAACGCCGTCGGCTTCTCGATCGTGCAGGTCGGCTGGCTGATGCGGCTGCTCCTGCCCGAGGAGGTCGGGGTGGTGAGCTTCCTGCTCCTGGTCGTCTGCGAGCTGGCCGTGCCCCTCTGGGCACAGCGGGCGGGCGACGCGAACTGGCATCCGCACCACGTCGCCGAGCGGTACGGGCTGTTCACGATCATCCTGCTCGGCGAGGGCGTCCTCGCGGCGGTGATGGGCGTGCAGCGGGCGGTGACGGAGGCGGGCGTCAGCACCTCGCTCGTGCTGGTCGCGGCCTGCGGGCTGGTGATCGTCTTCGCGCTGTGGTGGCTGTCGTTCTCGCATCCCTCCGGCGAGCTGCTGGAGCGGCGGCGCGGCCTCTCCTACCGCTGGGGCTACGCGCACTTCGCGGCGTTCGCGGCCCTCGCGGCGCTGGGATCCGGGCTGGAGGCGGCCGTCGCCGCGACCGCGGGCCACCTCGAAGCGTCCGACACGGTGATCGGCGCGGCCGTCGCGGTCCCGGTCGCGGTCTTCGTCCTGACCCTGTGGGCGGTGCACGCGCCGCTCGGCGAGCACCAGCCGATGCCCGCGCGGCTGGCGCTCCCCGGTGTCGCGCTGGCGCTCGCGACTCCGCTCGTGGCGGGGGCGCTCGGCGTGGGCGGTGTGCTGGTCGCGCTGGCCGCGGTCTCGGCGGGGCTGGTCGCCGCGGTGGTGGGGCGCGGGCGCACCGCGGAGTGACGGGGTCGGCGGGCGAGGCGCGTCGCCGTCCCGAGAGGCGCGTTGTGGGGGCGGAGGAGCGGACCGCGCCTCGAGACACAGCCCTCGTCGACGAGTCGCCGGCCTGGCGGCGGTGTCCCGGCGGGGGCGGAACGCCTCGGCGAGCGCACCGCGGCAGCGGCTACCCCCGGCGCGGCAGCGGCTACCCCCGGCGCGGCAGCGGCTCCGGGCGGCGGGGCACCCAGCAGCGGACGCGCGAGCGGTAGCGCTCGAAGTCGGCGCCGAAGCGGGCGGCGAGGTCCGCCTCCTCCAGCGGGCGCACGGCCCGGTTCCAGACGACGGCGCCGAGGAGCGCGTACAGCACGACCAGCCACGACGAGAGCAGCAGCCCGACCGCCGCTCCCTGCACGATGCCGGCGACCGCCATCGGGTTGCGGACCCAGCGGTAGGGGCCGGCGATCACCAGCCGGTTGGTCATCGCGATCGGCAGCGGCGTGCCGTCGCCGAGGAGCGACATCGTGAGCCCCGACCAGATCCCGAGCGCGCTCGCCGCGACCAGCAGCAGGACGCCGACGCCGACGACCGCGGGCGGCGCCGCTCCGAGGCCCACGCCCCAGCGCTCCTCCAGCGCGGCGATCACCAGCGGGACGACGACCAGCGCGCCTCCCCAGAACACCGCGATCTGCCCGAGGGTCGCGGCGAGGTGCGATCCGGGCCGGCGGCCCGCGGTCGCGACGCGGAAGGAGAAGGGACCGGAGGCGATCCAGCGCGTGGGCACCCGGCCGAGCAGGAGCAGGCACGCCGCGACGACGGAGCCGCCCGCCGCGGCGAGCATCGCGACGACGCCCCAGCCCGCCTCCCCCGTCAGGGTGGCCCAGACGGCCAGGGCGACCGCGACGAGGAGCGTCCAGGCCGTCGCGGTGACGGCCGCCCAGCGGATCCCGGCGGCGGCGAGAGCGGAGGCGCCGACGAACAGCGGGAGGTCGAGAGCCGCGACAGGGACGGGATCGAGGCTGCCGAGCGTCGCGATCCGCACGGCGGGGACGAGCGCCACGGCGACCCACCAGGCCGCTCCGCCGAGCGCCTGCACGGCGAAGTAGAGGCGTCCCCAGGGCATGGCTGCACGGTACTTCATAGCTGAACCCAAGGAACGACCCAGGGCGTTGACGGGCTCGGCGCCCTAGGCTCGAATCAGTTCCCGCCGCCTCCACGAGAAGCGGCCCACCACGACGCCAAGGACGACGCCGATGAACCGCACGACCGTGATCACCGCACTCGCCTGCGGGCTCCTCCTCACCGCCGCCGCAGCCACTCCCGCTGTCGCCGCGACCTCGGACACCGCCGGGGACTCCACCCGCTCCGTCGACGAATTCGGCGTTCTCGCCGCGACCGACGGCGACACGCTGCTGATCAACGGGCGCGCCTTCCTCCTCGAGTAGGTCCTCCCCGCCGGGCACGGCCGCGAGGACGCCACTCGCGGCGCCGGCCTCCTGATCCGCCGCTGCGTCGACGTCGACGCCGCCGCGGCCGTATTCCTGGTGACGACGGTGCACGGCTTCTCCGGGCCCGAGATCCTGCCCGCCTACCGCGAGGCGCTGCGGCACCCGCGCACCGAGCACCTGGTGTCGATCTCGGACAGCGACCGCTCCCCCGAGCTCGACTACGCGGCGACGGTGCACCACGGGATCGACGTGGACGGCTTCCCCGCCGGATCCGGAGGAGAGGACCTCGTGATCCTCGGCCGGATCCACCCCGACAAGGGCACGGCGGAGGCGGTCCGGATCGCCGCCGCGGCCGGGCGGCGACTCGTGATCTGCGGCATCGTCCAGGACGAGCGCTACTGGCGCGAGGAGGTCGAGCCGCTCGTCGACGGGACTCGCGTCGTCTACCGCGGCTCGGTCGGGCCGGAGGAGCGCGCCCTCGTGCTCGGCGGGGCGCTCGCGCTCCTGCATCCGATCGGCTTCGACGAGCCGTTCGGCCTCTCCGTCGTCGAGGCGATGGCGTGCGGGACGCCGGTGATCGCGTACCGCCGCGGATCCATGGCCGAGATCATCGACGAGGGCGTCACCGGGTTCGCGGTGGGCTCCCTGTCGGAGGCGGTCGCCGCGGTCGAACGGGCCGGACTCCTCGACCGCGCGGCCGTGCGGGCGACCGCGCGCCGCCGCTTCGCCGTGGACCGGATGGTCGACGAGTACCTCGCGGTGTACGCGGGAGTGCTGGGGCGCTGACGCCGGCGTCACGTCGGCATCGGATGCTCGCGTGACTCCCGGCCGTCTGCACCGAGTCGCCCGGGAGGGCTCGTTCTCGACGCGGAGAACGAGCCCTCCCGGGCGACTGAGCGATGCTGATAGGAAGAGGCCGTGCCTCGACCTCATCTCTTCGTCACCCGCGGGAGCCTCCTCCACTTCGCCTGCGACGCGTGGCTCCTGCCGACGGACCGCTTCCTCTCGTTCACCGACTTCTGGCGCGGGGTCCCGCAGCTGGAGGATCGCGCACGCGCCGCGCTGACTCCGGAGTTCTCGGACGGCCGACAGGCGGCACTGCCGCTCGCGCCGCGCGACGGCGAGCCCACTCCCGTCCTCACCGCCGTCCCCGATCACGCCGTGCGCGACGCCGAGGACAGCGAAGGACTCGCCGACATCGCCCGCCGCCTCCGGGCCTTCGTCGAGGTCGCCGCGCGGACGGCGACGAGGGATCGGCGCACGAGGCGGCCGCTGCCGCTCCTGGCCGTGCCGCTCTTCGCGACGGCGGGAGGCGGATCAGGGACCCTCCGCGACGCCGTGCTCGCCCAGCAGCTCCGCGTGCTGCGGGAGGCCGCCGAGGCGTTCCAGGTCGACATCGCGATCGTCACCCTCCGCGCCGACGTCCACGCCTTCGCCCAGTCCAGGCGGCGACTCGATCCCGCGACGTCCTGGCCCGAGCTGGAGGCTCCGGCCCTCGAGGAGGCGCAGAGCCTCGCCGAGCGCGCCCGTCGCCGCCGGCTCGTGCCCTTCCTCGGCGCCGGGACCAGCGTCAGCGCCGGCGGCCCCTCCTGGGACGGACTGCTCGAGGAGCTCGGCCGCGAGATCGGACTCGACTCCGACACGTCCGCGGTCCTCAGCGGGAAGAACGTGCTCGACCAGGCGTCCTACCTCGCGACGCTCTTCGACGAGGAGCAGCCCGGACGGTTCGCCGAGGCCGTCGCCCGTGAGATCGGATCCCTCGAGCGGTACGGTCTCGCTCCGGCGCTCCTCACCGCGATCGACTCCGAGCAGGCCATCACGCTCAACTACGACCGCCTCTTCGAGACGGCGTCCGAGGACGCGGGCGTCCCCCGCGCCGTCATCCCCGGCGACCACGAGGGCGACCACGAGCGCTGGCTGCTCAAGCTCCACGGCACCGTCGACGACCCGTCCTCGATCGTCCTCACCCGCGACGACTACCTCGGCTTCGACTCCTCCCGCCGCGCCCTCTCCTCGATCGTGAAGGCCACCCTCGCGACCCGGCACCTGCTCTTCGTCGGCTTCGGCCTCAGCGACGACCACTTCCACGAGATCGTCCACGACGTCCGCCGCGCGTTCCCCTCCTCCGCCTCAGGAACGCTCGCGACCGCGCTCACCCTCTTCGCGGATCCGCTCGACGAGCGCCTCTGGCAGGGGAGGCTGCGGCTCGTGCCGATGCTGCCGGTGCCCCACGATCCGTCCCACGTCGGCGAGGCCGCCCGCGTCCTCGAGATCTTCCTCGACGCTCTGGCCGCCTTCGCGACGGACGCCCACTCGTACCTCCTTGCACGGGGACACGAGAGCGCGATGACCGAGGCGGAGCTGCGGCTGCGGGAGCGGCTCATCGCGATGCTGCGGGAAACGACGGCGGAGGAACGGGCGACCGGAGCGTGGCAGGAGGTCGCGGGGATGAGTGAGCGGCTGGGTGGGGAAGGGCGCTAGCTCGGACAGCGCTCGTCCCTCGAGGGCCGAACGGCCGAGCCGGCGGTCGTCGGCGAGTCCTGCGCGGATGGACGAAGGACCAGCGGATCGACTGATCGCGGGCGAGAGGTCACCGACCTCCCGCCCGGCACCGCTCAGACGGCGTCGTGGAGCTCGACGTTGTCCTGATACTCGAAGTGCGTCTGGACACGATCCGAGACGTCGATGTTCTGCAGCTTGCTGGACGCTGGGATGAAGCCCACCAGACCAGCTGCCGTCTCACCGGCCTGAGCCGTCCGGTAGACGAACTTGAGGATCGCGTCGTTGCGGGAGTGGTAGCCGTAGACCGCTTCGTCGACCGAGGCGGTCAACGAGTCCCAGTTGCTCTTCGCTCCGATCGCGGTGCCGAGGAGATGTGCGGCCTGGATCCGCGGCCCTCCGGGCTTCGTGCCCATGGACTGCGCGGCGACGACCATCGCCCTCGCTCCCAGACTGTGACCGATGAGCACGTATGACTCCGCGTTCGTGCGTGCGAGCAGATCACCGATGATCACGCCCGTCTTGTCGGCGCGGTTCTTCGCGACGTGCCAGGGGTTCCTCGCGAGGTCCGAGGCGATCATCGCCGGCCCGGCGACGCCTCCGAGAAGCTTCGCCCCCGCCTTGTGCCCGAGCGCCGCCGCTCCTCTGAGCAGCCCCATGGCGACGCCCTTGCCTGCTGCGCCCAGGGCGAGATCCGTCAGATCCCGCAACTCCTTCGACCCCCATCGGACGCGGTAGACGGGCGAGTCCGGGTAGCGGGAGTCGACGATCGACTTCCACTCGCCCCACCGCTCTCCCTCACCGTCGGTGAGGAACCCGTTAGCGACGACCACGGGGACGCCGCCCGTTCCCGGACGGAGCAGCTCGATCTGGAACGACTTGTCCTCGCTCAGGTAGGCGTTCGCGACCGATGCCCCGAGGACACCTCCCACCGCCGCTCCGACGGCCGTCACGACCGCCGTGCCGCCGGCCATGCCGAGCCCGCCCGCTGCGAGGGTGCCGCCGCCGAGCAGCGCGAGTCCGTGTGAGCTCGCCGCTGCGCCGGTGAATCCGCCGAAGACGCCGAGCGAGCCGATCGCCCCGCCGATGGCGGGAGCGGCGAGGAGAGCGACCGGCGCCGCCATCGCGAGGACAGCGATGCCGCCCACGATGATCTTCGAGGTCGCGTCGAGGTCGGGCTTCTCGTATTCGAGGAAGGCCTCGTAGTCGTGCAGCTCGCCGAAGGTCCCCTGGGCCTTCTCGAAGCCCGGGATCTCGTGCTTGTGCTCGGCGCAGAACTGGGGGACGCGCAGAGCGCCGCGCTCGCGCACCGCCATGTTGCCGCAGCCCACAGCCACGCACGGGAGCGTCGCGGATCCGCAGCCCTGGCAGACGTAGACGGGAAGCTGCCCCGCGGGACGGTTCGACTTCCGGTGCTCGGTGTTGAAGAAGCACGACGAGCACCATCCGTGCTGGACGTCCAGCAGCGAGACGTCGTCTGCGACGTCCGCGATCCACTGCGCCGTCTTCGCGTACGTCTCGGCCACTTTCTGTGCGGTCCGCCGCTCCTGCTCCACCTGCTGGAGAGCTGCCTTCTGCTCGGCCGGATCCGAATGCGCGAGAGCCTCGGCATTGGACGTCATCCGGGCGCGGTACCAGGTCTTGGCGTACGCCCACATGTTGCTGCGCAGTGCAGGATTGCTCTCGAGAACGCCACCGCTCTCCGTCACCGGCTCGAGATCGGTGAATTCCCCCGCAAGGGAGAGAGTCGCCCCCTGATCCGAGAGCACATCCACTCGGAGACGGGTTCCTTCGACGACATAGGCGTGCAGTGAGCCGGGCATGGGTTGATCGTGCCATACCGGTCGAGGTCCGGTTCACCGCGGAAGGGCCGTCGCCTCCATGCGGTCGCCGCTTACATCCGGCCCTTCATGGCACCCGACGTTCGACCCCGCTTGAACGAAATGCCCGGCTTCCCCGGCGTGCCGAAGGAACTGCAACCTGTTCACGACATCATTAGGAAGTACCGCAACACTACTGTCACGTACTCTCAGTCGGACCTCGTGCTGCCCCTGGCCCTCGCGACTCTTGACAGCGACGGCACCGTTACCGACCGATCAACCTTCGTTACAGAACCCATCACCATCGCCGTCTCGGCAATATCGATAGTTGTTCTCACGCTCCTCTTCTGCTTCCGCCGCTCGCCTGTCAAAATCCGCTTCTCGTTCGCGCCAGGCGTCAATTTCCTGTGCCACCTCGATCTCGAGCGCACGACGACATTCTCCTACAGTGCCGATGTAATTGGCGGCCACGGAGTTGCCTGCTTGCGCTATGAGTCGCGCGTACGGTCGGGCTCCATCGGCTATGGACGCTCGCGGCACATAATCGATGTAAGCCACAGTGTCATCGCCTACACCATTCTTGCCCACGCCCCCCTCCATGCTCGAGGCACTTGGGCGCCACCAGCCTGTTCTGACTAGTTCTTCGTTTATCGATCCACCCGGCGGTGCGACACTGGCCGCACCATTGCCGCCGTCGAGCCGATGAATGAACCCTTCACTCCTGTGCGGCTCGCTCATGACAACCAGTACTTCCTGCCCGATCGGGAGAGCCATTTCCATTTCCTGCCGAGCTTGTTCGACACCGTTCTGAGTGGGCTGACAGGCTTGAGCAACCGGTTCGATGAGATCCAGGGTCACGGTGGCCCCGTCTACCCTCAACGTGGAAAGGTCACCGGCCTCTGGGCGTCCAGTGATCTTCCCTGAGAAAATACGTTCTTCAGCGTGAAGGTCAGCTGCAAGCATTTCCTGCACGTCACTGGCTGCTTCATCAGTCTTCAACGCCCTGACGCTGACGATAGTACCTTCGCTTTTACTAGTTCCAGGTGAAATGTCTTGGGAAACGACGGTCCAGTTAGATTTACGCCAAATGCTCCGCTCGTTGAGCTTGTCCTCAGCGTTGATCTCAAGCCGGAGTCGATTTGCCAGCTTTTCAGCCTCGCTAAGTCTCATACCAACCAACATTGGAACGCGAACCTCACCCTCCTGCGGCCAATATTCGGGGGCAAAGGTTGCGCTAGGAGATGAGACTGGCGTTGCCGGGATAGTGGAGGCCGGTGTCGGACTTGCGGTAGGGGAGTCAGGAGCAGCGGACAAAAGTGCAGGTACTTGACCGGCATCACTTGCGTCTCGGCCCTGAATTGTGCCCCCTGTGGCGTTCGCGAAGACACCGACGAGCACGACGAGCGCACTGACGATTAGAGCAATTTTCTTGTGGCGCTCGTAGCCTTGGAGGCGCAGACCCCGCTTGTCCCGCATAGCGCCGGCAAGCACGAGAATTAGGTCCACGAGCACCCATATCCCAAAGCCGCCGAAAGTCAGCAACTTCAGGATTGCGGTTCCCGTTTTGCCGAGGTAGAAGCGGTCGACGCCGAACCAGCCAAGGAGCAGTGCGAACAGCCATGTCACCAGGAACGACTTATCGCCGGTGCCAGCATCTCTAACGTACCTAATGATTGGAGGCCGCGGCGGAGGCTGAGAGGACATATTCTTTCCTTAGTTCATGGGGCATGCTTAGCGAAACACGCGTCACCGGGGGTGCCCTTCGATCGGGCTAATCGACGAGGTCGTCGTAACGTATTGCTTCCAGCAGCTCTGCAAGTTCGGGCTCATCCGACAAGTCGAGCGGCATGAACGCCTTCGTCACTCCGACCTGTCGAACATGCAAGTCCGTGCAGGTGTCGTTCAGCACCTGTATCGAATCCGTCGTTGCCCATTGAACTCCATCGACCGCGGCGCGATTTATTTTCGCCGCGACCAGTACATGTGGAATATGATTTCCGTAAGAATCGGAATCAGCAACCGCAACGGCAACGAATCGGACCGAGCGCAAACCGGGCGCAACTGCAAACGCCTCACGAGCGGTCACAAGAACACATCCAGCTACCGCATGCTTATGCCAGTCCGCCGCTTCCTTTTTTGGCAGAGTCTTGATTGTAAGTCGTCCCGCGGGCGTAAGGTCGGGCTTTCTCTGCGGCATCGCGTCGGCAGCAGGCACGATTACGACCAGTGTTGCTTCACCGCCAGAGACACTCAGAGGAGCAGCGGCGGCGTCGTTGTCCTCAAAAGCGGCGGCCAGTGCCGACATTACGACTTCCGGCTGGTTGTCGACAAGTGATTGCCACTCCCTGTCGAGCACAGCTTGCGCATCTTCCTGTTGTGTCGCCAGCTGCCATCGGTGCCAGTCAATCTCCTGCCGAGCATCCGCCTCTGCGTTTGCAAGAGCCTGGCGCCGATGGTCGCGGGCGAACCAGCTAACACCCTGAAGATGTGCCGCTCGGTGGAGATTCCAGATTTCTACCTCGTTGATCTCATCCAGCGGTGGAGCCAGCGGCCTCGTCGCTGGTGGGAATTCCTGCCGGTGCAGGTTGTCGATGCGCTTGTAGACCTCGATGAGCTGTTCTGCTGCTTCTGCTCTGCTTGCGGCTTCTACGGACCGGGTGATTGAGCCGCTGGAGGTGCGACGAGCAACGCCGAGGCTGGTGGAGTACGTCACCGGTCCGATACCGGTGGAGAACCCCGGTGCCCCTGCGCCCAGGTGGAGCCGCGCGGCGCGCGGACCGAGGCTTGTCCTCACCCCGCGGCTCGACACGCGCACCCGGACGCCGGGTACTAGGCGCACTGAGAATCCCATGGTTCGCAGCCTAGAGGACAGCGAAAGTGGTGTTTGTTGGCAGGTTCGGGCGTCTCTGGAGCGGTCCGGGTGATCCTTGATCCGTGGCGCAGCAGTGGAGGTTCGAACGTTAGTGAGTGGGAGTAGGACGACCGTCTGGCAGTGACGCAGTGCTCGGGCCAACAACGCACCGGCACGGCGTCGCCCGCGGTGAAACGCTCCCACTGCGCCGCCTCCAGCACATCACGCTCCGGCGGGTAGACGCTCATAACGTCAGCGACCCCGCGTCGGGGAAGTTGTTGCCCGCTAGTAGGAGGAGCGGCTCGTCGGGTCGCCGGGGCCGCCGATCAGGCCGGCGCGCGCGATCAGGGACGGCGCGGATCCGGCCAGCACGGCCTGCTCGCAGGCGGCCTTCGCGGCGCCGTACGAGGCGGGGTCGTCGGAGGGAGGGAGCAGCTCGGCGTCCTCGTCCGCACCGACGACCGCGTTCTCGGCGTAGACGCTCGTGGTCGAAACGAGGACGTAGGCGCTGCAGCGCAGGTCGCGGACGGATCGGCGGACGTGCTGTGGGGTCGAGGAGACGTCGATCACCGCGTCCCACGATGCCGCAGCCACGGCGTCGAGAGCGTCGTCGCGGTCGCGGTCGGCCCGGACGAGGGACGCCCCCGCGGGCACGGCCGTCCCCCGCGCGAGGCAGGTCACGTCGTGGCCGCGCCGCAGCGCCTCCGCCGCGAGGTGCCCGCCGAGCCAGCCCGTGCCTCCGAGGATCAGCGTTCTCATCCCCGCATGCTCGCACGGGCCGCCTCGCGCGAGGCCCGCTGAGGTGCCCGAGACGGTTCCGAGAACGCTGAAACAGCTGCATCCCCGGGCGACTCGACGCAGTGGGCGCCCAGCGAGCGCCTCAGCGACAAGGGCCCCCTCCACGAGCCCCCGGACACCCGACCACCCGAGCCCGCCCGCGTCCTCTGTCCGGAATCACGCGGGCGGCTCGGGTGCCCGAGCGGCTCACACGACGACGAAGGCGTCCAGGATCAGCGAGTTGCCCGTGGAGGCGGCGTTGCGCTTGCTGCCGCGGCGGATGGTGATGGTGTGCTCGCCGGCACTGAGGGTGCTGCTGGTGAACACGGTGCGGGCCGAGCGGTTCGTGGCGCTGTAGCGGTCGACGGAGGCGACGAGCACGCCGTCGATCAGGACCTCGTTGATGCCCGAGGTCGGGGTGATCCGGCTCACCCAGCTGACCTTCGTGCCCCGGAAGCGGAGGGTCGCCGAGGCCGTGGAGGTGCTGGAGTACGAGATGCTGCCGCCGCTGTCGGCGGTGCTCGAGAGCGTCGCCCAGGTGCCGACCGTCGCGATGACGGCGGCTCCGTTCTGGTACGTCCCCGCCGCCGGCAGCGTCGAGGTCGGGGTGGGCGTGGACGTGGCCGTCGGGGTCTCGGTCGGAGTCGGCGTGTCGGTGGGCGTCGGCGTGCTGGTCGGAGACGCCGTCGCGGTGGGGGTGGGCGTCGACGTGGAGACGGTCCCCGCGGTCACGACGAAGGCGTCGAGGATCAGCGTGGATCCGGTGGACGCCGGGTTGCGCGTCGTCCCGCGGCGGATCGTGACCGTGTGGGTGCCGGCGGCGATCGGCCCGCTCGTCCAGACCGTCTGACCCGAGCGGGTCGTGGGGCTGTAGCGGTCGACGGTGGCGACGAGGACGCCGTCGAGCAGCACCTCGTTGATGCCGGAGGTCGCCGTCATCCGGCTCACCCAGCTGACGCCCGTGCCCGAGAAGCGGAAGCTCGCGGACGCTCCGGCCGAGCTGGAGTAGCTGATGCTCCCACCGCTGTCGGCGGAGGAGGAGATCGTGCTCCAGGTGCCCGCCGTCGTGATGAGCGGCGAGGAGTTCTGGTACGTGCCCTCGCCCGGGATCGACGAGGCGGGCTCGTCGGGCAGCGGAACGACCGGCTGCTCCGCGAGCCAGCGGTCGAACGTGTCGAGCATGTCCTTGTTCGTCAGGCTCGGCACGTTGTGGCCGTTCGGAGCGCCCTCGGTCGGCGTGTAGAGGACCACCGCCTCCTTCGCGACGGGCTTCGCGAGCGCGACCCACGCCCCTCCGTGCACGGCGATCGGGACGAGGACGTCCTCCGTCGAGCCGGTCGTGCGGATCCGCGCCCCCGCCCACGAGGCCTGCGGCAGCAGCGCGGGGTCGGTCGCCGGGATCGTCGAGGGGTCGTTGTCGTAGTCCGGCAGGACGCGCCCCGGGTCGCGGCGGGCCATGTCGGCCATGTCGTAGACGCCGGCCGCGTGGTACGCGCCGCGGATCTCGGGGACCAGCTTGTTGCCGTACGCCCAGCAGAGCAGTGCGCCACCGCCGGAGTTCGAGCGGAGGAAGCTCGCCCCGATCCGCCACGTCTTCTGGAACCAGGCGACCGCGTCCACCTGCATGGCGACGGCCCGCTTGTTCGTGTAGATGCTGCCGCCGTAGTTCGGGCAGATCGAGATGACGCCCTTGTCGACGGCCTGGTCGGCGCTGTACTGGTAGGCGCCGGACAGGGCCGCGTAGGTGCTCCCGTTGGCGTGGTAGTACCAGTAGACGACCCGGCCGATGCGCTGCGAGGGGACCGCGGTGTGCGGGACGAAGAGCCGCGCGCGGTCGGTGCCGATCATCACGTCGATGATCTGGTACGGCTTCTTCCCCACGCGCGAGATCGCCGTGTCGCTGCGCCCGAGCTCGTTGGGCAGCGGCGGGATCACGCTGTAGTCGGGCGCCGCGGACGCGGTCATCGCGTAGGCGAAGGCGGATCCGACGCCGAGGGCGGCTCCGGTGAGGACGAGACGGCGGCTGTGGCGCGCAGGAGAGGACATGGGATCCCGACGTGGAGAGGGCTGCTCGGTCGGCGGAGCCTGACCGGAAGGTGTGAGGGGGGTGCTGCGGTCCGGATCGGACCACCGTGGAGGGGGCGCGGTGCGGTCCTTCGGGGGACCGTGCGGGCGGGCAGGCGCGAGTGCATCCTCCCGCGTCCGCCGCGCGACCACCAGACCCGCTTCAGGGACACCCGCGGCGGCGCTCCCACCTGGCGTTCAGCGGCGGAGCGATCCGGAGAAGGTCCTGGTGAGAGCGCTATCTCGCGCCACTGCTCTGGAGATGCCCGCCACGGGAGCGGAACTGCATCGTGTCGGTGGCGGAACTCCGGGGCGGCACGGGGCCGGCAAGGATCCAGGCCGCCGTGCGCCCGGCGCGAGGGCCATGCGCACGTCAACACTCTCGCGGGAGACCCCCGGATGAGTCTCGTTATCTGAGCACGACCTGATCGCTGGTTCAGCGCCTGCTCTCCCCCCTCTGAGTGCCGACCGGATCGAGGGTCCGTCGTCCGCCGCCCACGTCCCGTCTCAGGGGGACAGGGCGCCTCCGAGCCGCGACCTATCGTGATCCCGCTCCATCCGGAAGGCCCGGCGAGGCGCCCCGGGGGGAGGTCGATCCGTGTCGAACGCGCATGCCCGGCCGAGCCACGACCGCTCGATCGCCCTCGGCCTCGTCCTGCTCCTGCTCGCCGCCGTCCTCGTGGTTCTGCCGGCGACGAGAGCTGCGGCGGCCACGGTCCTGCTCCAGGAGGGCTTCGGCGGCACCAGCGTCGCGGACTCGGCCTGGCAGGCGCTCGACGGGGGCTGCATCACCCGGGCGACGACCGCACCCCCGGCCGGGTCCTCGAACCTCGGCGTCTGCGCCAACCGGACTCAAGCCCCCGTCGCCGCGACGAGTCCGGGCTTCCTCCAGCTCACCGATGCCCGCAACGACGCCAAGGGCGGCGCGGTCTTCAACCGGCCCATTCCTGCCGCGGGCGGCATCGACGTCCAGTTCGACCAGTACCAGTACGGAAGCTCGCTGACCGGGGCCGACGGCATCGGCTTCTTCCTCACCGACGGCTCGAGGTCCCTCACCGCGGCGGGAGCTCCGGGCGGATCGCTCGGCTACGGCCAGTCGGCGACCGTCGACGGGGTGAACGGCGGCTACCTCGGGATCGGAATCGACGCCTTCGGGAACTTCTCGGCCAGGCCCCCCGCCGCGCCTACCCTCGGCCTCGGCTCCGACTGCCCCTCGAACTCCGGGTCGGCGCTCCTCACGGCGAACAAGGTCGTGGCGCGCGGACCCGGGCAGGCCAAGAGCGGATACTGCTTCCTCCAGTCGGCCTCGCCTCCCCTGCTGACGTCGGTCCGCACGACGGCCACGACATCGACGGGCGCTCCGCCCGCGTCCTACGGGCGCACGATACGGATCATGGTCTCGGCTGCCGCCACTCCCGTCGTCACGGTCTACTGGGGAGGGACAGCGGGTCTGCCCGCCGGGCAGCTCGATCAGCTGATGCAGTTCACGATGCCGACCGCAGCGCCCTCGACCTACAAGCTCGGCTTCACGGCGTCCACCGGTGGATCGAACGACACCCACCTCGTCCGCAACGTCTCCGTCTCGTCCATCAACACTCTCGACGACATCACTCTGGTCAAGCAGATCGACCGCACCACCACGCAGCCCGTCGCCTACGCCGAGGGATCCGTCATCCCTTACCAGTTCGTCGTCACGAACGGGTCTATCCGGGGCACGCTCACCGGCATCGTCGTCACGGACCCGAAGGCCGCGAGCATCTCCTGTCCGACGACGACCCTGCTCCCGCTCGCCTCCACCATCTGCACGGGATCCCATACGGTCACGGCCGCCGAAGCGGTGGCCGGCTCGTTCGTCAACACGGCGACCGCTGCAGCGACGAAGACGGAGACGATCTCGAACGTCGTGACGACGACCCCCGTCACCAGCAGGACCGCCACCGTCACCGCCCCCATCGCCGCCCCGGCTCCCGCTCTGACCCTCACCAAGACCGCCCTGCTCACCGACACGAACGGCAACGCCCAGGCCGACGCCGGAGAGCAGATCCGCTACTCCTTCCTCGCCCTCAACTCCGGCACCGTCACACTGCAGACGGTCGCCGTCGCCGACCCGAAGGTCACCGGCATCACGCCCGCCTCGACGCAGCTCGCCCCCGGAGCGAGCGCCACCTTCACGTCGGCGCCCTACACGGTGCTGCAGACCGACATCGACAAGGGCACGGCCGTCACCAACACCGCCACGGTCAGCGGGCGCACGCTGGCAGCCTCGCCCGTGACGGTCACCGCGACCTCCACGGCCACCACGCCGATCCGCTACGCGCCCTCGATCTCGCTGACGAAGAACGGCACGATCCCGACCGGGGCCGCCGTGGGCTCGACCGTCTCCTACAGCTTCTCCGCCACCAACACCGGCAACACCGGGCTGAGCGCCGTCGCGGTCACCGACCCCAAGAGCGGGCTCTCCGCGCTCGCCTACTCCTGGCCGGGGACCGCCGGGCGCCTCGAGATCGGCCAGTCGGTCACCGCGACCGCCTCGTACACGCTCACGCAGGCCGACGTCGACGCGGGCCAGGTCCTCAACACCGCGACCGCGACCGGCACCCCTCCGACGGGCGCCGCCGTCACGGCCACCGCCTCGCGGACGGTGACGATCACCCGCACGAACGACCTCGCGCTCACCAAGACCGCGAACCCCGCCTTCATCAGCGCCGCCGGCACCGTGGTGACGTACACCTTCCGCGCGACCAACACCGGCACCACCACCCTCACCGCGGTCGCGATCAGCGACCCCAAGAGCGGACTCTCCGCTCTCACCTACTCCTGGCCGGGCACTTCCGGACGACTGCTGCCCGGCCAGGTCGTCACCGCGACCGCCGCCTACACGACCACCGCCGCCGACGTCACCGCCGGCACGATCGCCAACACCGCCACGGCGACGGCGACCGGCCCGACCGGCGGGGCGTTCACCCGCACGGCCTCGGTGAGCATCTCGGTGATCCCCGATCCGGCGGCTGACGCCGCGACGGTCGTGCAGGGCGGATCGGTCGTGATCGACGTGCTCGCGAACGACGGGCCCGCCGCGACCGGCGCGACCTTCTCGCGCGCGCAGCTCTCGGCGACCCCGAGGGCGATCGGAGGCGCGGCGACCCCCGCCCCCGCCACTCCCGTGCAGGGTTCCGTCTCCTGCGTCGCGAGCGGAGCGACCCGCGGCCAGTGCACCTACCGCCCGATCGCCGCCTTCGTCGGCACCGACGTCTTCGACTACTCCCTCTCGGGCCAGTACGGCACCTGGAACGTGCGGGTCACGGTCACCGTCACCGCGCTGAACCGCGCGCCGGTCGCCCGGCCCGACCGCGTGGTCGCGACCACCGGCGGCCCCGCCGTCACCGTCGCTCCGCTCGCGAACGACACCGACGAGGACGCGGGCACGACCCTCGCCCTGGCCGGAACGAGCGTCCCGGCGGGACTGCGCGGAACCTTCTCCTGCTCCGGATCCACGTGCACCTACACGCCCGCGGCCGACGGCTGGACCGGGAGCGCGACGATCGCGTACACGGTCACGGACGGCGCGCTCACAGCGGGCGGCACGATCACGGTCTGGGTCGATCCCGCTCCCCTCGTCCGGCGCGGCTTCTCCGGCACCGGCAGCACGAGCGGAGCGGTCGGGCTCGGCGCCTGGACCAGCTCCTCCGTGGTCGCCACGCCCGTCGCGAGCTGCACGGCCGGTCGGCCGAGCACCCTCGTGAGCTGGTCGGCCGCCGCTGGAGCGACCGGCTGGACCCTCGAGCGCCGCCTCGCGGGGACGACGCCCGGCCCCTGGACCGTGATCGCGGCACCCGCCGCCTCCGCGACGAGCTTCACCGACGACCGGGTCGGTGAGGGCCGCAGCTACCAGTGGCGGGTCCGCCCGGACCTGCAGCGCTGGCTCGGAGTCGCGTCCGCCGCCTCGACCGCCGTCGCCCAGCCGGCCGTCACCACCGCCGGAGGCTGCTGATGCCTCCCCGCCGACACCCCTCTCGTCCTGCACGTGTCCTCGTGAGGGAGACCACGCCCGCACCGGGCACCACCCACCAGAAAGGAACGGTCGCCATGACCACCACAGCACCCACCCGTCGCAGCCCCTGGAAGAAGTTCGCCCTCACCGGCGGCGTCCTCCTCGCCGCGGGAGCCCTCGCCGGCGCCGGCGCCTTCGCCGTGTTCACCGACTCCGGGACCGCCGTCGGCAACGTCGACGCCGGCCAGACCGACATCTCGGTGACCGGAGCGTTCACCGTCGCGAACATCGCGCCCGGCGACACGGTCCAGCGCCCGATCAGCCTCGTGCTGCCGAACGCGACCAACGACGGCGACCTCGTCTCGTCGGTCCGCTTCTACCAGGACGTCACCAACGACGTCGTCGGCTCGGACACCACCGACCCGGGCCGCGTCGGCGCGTCCCTCGTCACCGGCACGAACGGCCTCGACTACCGCCTGCTGACCTGCTCCACCGCCTGGGTCCCCGCCGCCGCTCCCGCGGAGGCCGGCCCCTACACCTGCGCGGGCACGCAGACCGTCACCGGCACCGGCAAGCTCTCGACCATCGGCGGAGTCGCCAACGCGGCGAACTTCACCCCGGCGAACTTCGGCATCACCCCCACCACGACCGGGACCTTCCCCTCGGACGCCGGTGACGTGACGCTGAACACGCTGATCGAGCTCGTCCTGCCGACCGCGGCCGACAACGCGTACGAGAACGCCTCCGCCACGGTCACCTTCACGGCCGCCGCGATCCAGCGCGCCGGCATCCAGAAGTAGACCGTCCCCCACCGCCTCCGCCCTGCCCGGCCGCCACCGGCGCGGGGCGGAGGCATCCCCCTTTTCCTCCCGGAGTCGTCCCCATGCCCCACGCCCGTGCGCTCGTCGCCGTCCTCGCGGTGGTGCTCCTCGCGCCCGCGGCGAGCGCCGAGCCCGTCGGCGTGCTCGACGTGCGCGAGCTCTCGGCGCCCGGATCCCTCACCGACCTCGCTCCGGGCGACCGCGCCGAGTGGGCTGTCGAGGTGACCAGCACCGGCCTGTCGCCGCAGGGGGTCTCCGTGGCCTTCGCGGTCGACGGAGGGACGCTGGCGCAGGACCCGCGCGACGGCCTCCAGCTGTCCGTCGAACTCTGCGACTCGGCGTTCACGGTCGCCGAGGTCGTCGACGGGGAGCGCACGGTCGAGCGCTACCTCTGCCCCGACGACGCTGTGCCGCTCGGATCCGGACCCGCGGCGACGCTCGGCCGGCTCGACGGTGTCCGTCCGCTCGAGCGCGGGGCCACCGTGGGCGTGCGCGTCCGCGTCCTGTTCCCGGAGTCGGCCGGCAACGGGACCGAGCTCGCGGCGGCGTCGCTGCGGGTGCTCGTGGGCACGACGGAGGAGGATCCCTCCGCGACGCCCGGCCCCGGCTCCTTCCCCGGAGCGGCGGGCGGCGGGCTGGCCGTCACCGGCCGCGACCTGGGCGCCGCGCTCCTGGGCGGGATGCTCGCCCTCGGCTCGGGCGCCCTGCTCGCCGCGGCTGCGCGCCGTCGTCACCGGAGGGAGCAGGGGTGAAGGCCCTCCGCGCTCTCCTCGGCGGACTGGTCACGATCGTGGCCGTCGCCGGCATCGCCGTCTTCGTCCTCTCCGCGCTCGGTCTCGTGCGGCTCGTGCCGGTGCTGTCGAACTCGATGGCGCCCGGGATGCCCGTCGGCTCCCTCGCCGTCACCCTGCCCGTCGACCAGGCCGCGATCCGCGCCGGCGACGTGATCGTCTTCACCGACCCGGACGATCCGGGCCGCCGCGTCATCCACCGCGTCACCCTCGTCTACTCCGAGGAGGAGGCTGCGTCCCTACGCGGCCGCGAGCTCGGCCAGCTGGCGCTCACCACCAAGGGCGACAACAACGAGTCGGCCGACCCGTGGATCGTGACGATCGCGGACGAGCGGATCTGGCGCGAGAGCTCGGTGGTGCCGCTGCTGGGCTGGCCGAGCATCGGCCTCGCCCAACCGGAGGCGCGGTTCGCGCTCTTCGCCGCGGGCGGCGCGGTCATCGTGGGCGCGCTCCTGATCGCCATCTGGCGCCGCCCCGCGGAGGTCGCCCCGTGAGCGGCGCGCACCGCTCGTCGGACGGCACGCCGCCCCCGGAGCCCCTGCGTCCGCCCGCTGAGCACGGACGGCACAGCGCCCGGCCGTCCTCCCGCGACCGCGGAGCCCCGCGCCACTCTCCCGAGGTCCGCCGCCGCGTGGTCTCCCGCGCCGGCCTGGCGGGACTCGTCGCCGGCGCGCTCGTCCTCGGCGCCGCCGCCACCGCCACCGCCGTGCTCCTGGACCGGGGCTCCGTGAGCGCGCGGGTCGCCTCCGGCACCGTCATCGCGACGTTCACCGGCACCGGAGCGACGACCGTGCCGGTCCCCGTCGCGGGCCTCGTCCCCGGTGGCACGGCCCGGCGCCTCCTCGACCTGACGAACGCCGGGACCCTGCCGATGTCGGCCCTCCAACTGCAGACGGCCACCGGCACCGACCTCTCGGACGGCCTGCAGCTCGCGATCGAGCGATGCTCGCTGTCCTGGTCGGCCGATGCCGCGACCTGCCCCGGCACCGTCACCACCGTGTCGGCCGACCGCCCCGCCGCCTCCCGCCTCGACCTGCCCGGCTCCCCCGCCCTCTCCGTCGGAGCGACCGACCACCTCCGCCTGACCGTGCGCCTCTCGGAGTCCGCGCCGTCCGCCGCGCAGAGCACCTCCGCGACCCTCACCGTCACCGTCGTGGGCCTGCAGCGGCCGGGCCGCCAGCTGTAGGCGCGGCGGGCCCACGCCTCGGCGGCACCACCGCCGCGCCGTCCCCTTCCGCGTCAGCGCTGAGGCGCCCGAGACGGTCGTCGACACGCCGGAGCGGGCGACCGTCTCGGGCGACTCAGCGGGGCCGCGGGTACCTCGGTGGTGCCTCGCTACTCGCGCAGGGCCGCCACGGCGTCGTGGAAGCTCGGCACGTCGGAGAGCACGCCCTCGGGGCCCAGCACCGTCCAGGTCGTGCCCGTGCGGATCAGGACGCCCAGCTCCTCGGCGGGCCGGCGGCGGGTGCGGCGCAGCTCGAGCACGAAGACTCCGGGACGCGCCTCTCTGATCTCGGGAGTGCGCCGGTCGGGCAGCATCACGAGTCCTCCCCGAGGGTCAGCGGTAGACGCTCCACTCCTTCTTCACGATCCGGCGCTCCTCGCCGTCGACCGCGACGATCCACTCGCCGTCCTTCTTGGCCACGACCCGCCCGCGCAGGTACTGCGGCTCCCAGCCGTCGGCCTTGTTGACCCACTTCACGAACCGCGCGAACCGCCCCGGTGCCACGTCGTCTCTGGACATCTCTCGACTCCCCTCGTCGTCACCGGCACGTCCATCGCCCTCCGTCAGGAGAGCACCTCGCCCAGCGCGAGGGGGACCTCTCCTGTGAGGTCTCGAAGCCGGTTCACCGACGGTAGAACGCGCTGCTGGAAGTGGACGAGGCCGTTGACTGATCGACGATCGTCTGGCAGTGGGGTCAGGATGCGGCAGCGGAATCAGGAGTCGAACAGCACGTGCGGCCGTCCGGCGTCGACGATCACGCGGGCGCGCACCCCGTAGACGTCCGCGATCAGCGCCGGAGTGAGCACCTCCTCCGGGGTGCCGCCCGCGACCACGCGCCCCTCGCGCAGCACCAGCAGCGCGTCGCAGAACAGGGCCGCGAGGTTGAGGTCGTGCAGCGCGACGACCGTGGTCACCGGCAGCGCCCGCACCAGGGCCAGCAGCTCCAGCTGATGGCGGATGTCGAGGTGGTTGGTCGGCTCGTCCAGCAGCAGCTCGCGCGGCTCCTGCGCCAGCGCCCGGGCGATGTGCGCGCGCTGCCGCTCGCCGCCCGAGAGGGTGTGCCAGAGGTGGTCGGCCTTCGCCTCGAGACCCACCTGCTCGAGGGCGCGCTCGATCGCGCGCAGGTCCTCGGCCGTGTCTCCGCCCAGAAGGGAGCGGTGCGGTGTCCGCCCCAGCCGGACGACGTCGCGGACGGGGAGGTCCGCCTCCGTCTCGGCCTGCTGCGTCACCGTGGCCACGGCCCGGGCGACCTCGCGGCGGCGGAGCGAGCGGAGCGGCGCGCCGTCGAGGGTGACGACGCCGGCGTCCGGAGCCGCGGTGCCCTGCAGCAGCCGCAGCAGCGACGACTTGCCCGAGCCGTTGGGCCCGAGCAGTCCCACTGTCGAGCCGGGAGCGGGGCGGAGCGAGACCCCGTCGACCACCAGGCGGCCGCCCCGGCGCCACGAGACCCGGTCGGCCTCGAGCGTCACGAGCGGCCCCTCCGCCGCAGGAGCAGCAGCATGAACACCGGCACGCCGACGAGTGCCGTGCCGACCCCCACCGGCAGCGGAGTCGGCGCGAACGCCACCCGCGATCCGGCGTCGACCCACACCAGGAACACCGCGCCGAGCAGGATCGTCGCGGGGATCACCCGCGAGTGCCGCTGGCCGAACACGAGTCGCGCGGCGTGCGGCAGCACCAGCCCCACGAAGCCGATCGCGCCGGCGATGCTCACCAGGGTCGCCGTCAGCAGGGCCGTCACCACCAGCAGGAGGAGGCGGGTGCGGCCCACGTGCACGCCGAGCGACGCGGCCATGTCCTCCCCGAAGGCGAACGCGTCGAGCGTGCGCGCCGCGGCGAGGCAGACCACGGAGCCGAGCAGCACGACTCCTCCGCTCAGCGCCACGTCGTCCCAGCGCATGCCCTCGAGGGAGCCGAGCAGCCAGAACATCACGCCGCGCGTCTCGTCCGAGTCGGCGAGCGCGAACACGATCAGCGAGGTCAGCGCCGAGAACAGCTGCGTGCTCGCCACCCCCGCCAGGATCACGCCCGAGGTGCCGCCCGCCGAGAACCGCGTGAGCAGCAGCACGAAGCCGAAGGCGACCAGCGCGCCGACGAAGGCGCCTCCGGAGAGCCCGACCACTCCTCCGCCGACCCCGAGCACGCCGACGAGCACCGCGCCCGTGGAGGCTCCGGAGGAGACGCCCAGCACGAACGGGTCGGCGAGCGGATTCCGCAGCAGCGACTGCAGGATCACTCCGCACACGCCGAGCCCCGCCCCGCAGGCCGCGGCCACGAGTGCGCGCGGGAGGCGCTCCTGCCAGACGATCGCGTCCTCGGCCGCACGCACCGGGACGGAGGCGAGCCCGAGGTGGTTGAGGAGGATGTCGCGGACGTTCACGAGCGAGACGTCGGCCGGGCCGAGCGTCACCGCGACGCCGACCGAGAGCGCCAGCGCGAGCAGCCCGCCGACGACCAGCGCCGCGGCGGCCAGACCGCGCGGCACCCGGCGGACGAGGACCGCGCCCGTGCCCGTGTGCGTGCTCAGAGCGAGGCCCCGTTCTCGTCCCACCAGGCGCGGATCTTCTCGAGCCCGTCGACGAAGCGGATCGACGGGTTCATCTCGGCGCCGTGGAGCGCGATGAAGCGGCCGTCCTGCACCGCGGGCAGGCTGCTGGTCAGCGGGTCGGAGCGGAGGAACGCGGTCTTGTCGTCGAGGCGGTCGCCGGGGAAGCGGTCGCGCTGCAGGTCGCCGAGGACCAGGACGTCCGGGTCGGCCGCGACGACGCTCTCCCAGCCCACGGCGGGCCAGTCCTCCGTGCGGTCGGCGAAGACGTTGGTCATGCCGGTCGTGGTGCCGAGCATCGAGGCGAAGTTGTAGCCGCCGGCCATGTAGGGCGTCTTGGTGTCGGCGAACCAGAAGGCGACGCTCCGGCCGCCGAGGTCGACCCCCTCGGTGGCGGCGGCGGCGCGCTCCTGCAGCTGCGCGACCAGGGCGTCGCCGCGCTGCTGCACGTCGAAGACCTCGGCCAGCTCGTGGATCTCCTGGTAGAGGACGTCGACGGTCAGCGGGACGGTGCGCGTGCCGCTCCCGCCGTTGACGCTCGCTCCGTTGTCGCAGTCGGAGGGGGCGAGGTAGGAGCCGATCCCCGTCTCGGCGAGGCGGTCGCGCGAGGCGACGCCCTCGGGCGCGTAGTGCCGGCCGAAGGAGGCGGTGACGAAGTCCGGGTCGGCACCGAGCAGCACCTCGTAGGTGGGCGCGTTGTCGGCCAGGCGCGGCACGCTCTCGTTCGCGGAGGCGAGGGTCTCGAGCACGGGGTCGGTCCAGGAGGCCGTGCCGACCATCCGGTCCTCGAGGCCGAGGGACAGCAGGATCTCGGTCGAGTTCTGGTCGAGGGAGACGACCCGCTGCGGAGGGGCGGCGACGGTGGTCGTGGTCCCGCAGCTGTCCAGCGTGAGCGGGTACGAGGTCGTGCCCTCCCCCGCGGCGGCCGTGCTCTCGGGCTCGATCTGCTCGGAGGCGCCGCAGCCGGTGAGGGCGAGCAGGGTCAGGGCGGCGAGGGCGAGGGCGGCGGGGCGCCGTCGGTGCGTGGACATGGATCTCCCGTGGTTCGTGGGCGTCGGTCGTCGGCCCGGTTCATAGGCCCGGTTCATGGGCCCGGTTCGCCGGCAGGGCTCGTCGGCCCGGTCCGTCGGCGGGCGGCACCCGCGTCTCGGCGTGGAGCCCGGGTAAGCATAGCCTTACCTCACCTAAGCCCGTCCATCCGCGCCAGTCGATCCGCGCCACCCGCCTTCGATCCACCCTCGGTCCCGCCCGCCGACGACTCCGCAGAAGTCGCCGTGGTCGCGCGCGAGAACGGCGACCTCCGAGTTCTCGATGCACTCAGAAGGCCCGAAACAGCCGAGTAAGCGGACACCTGTCGCGCACCTCGCCTCCGCAGCCCCCAACCAGGTGGACAGCACCCCGGACACGGTTCACCTGGGGGCGCGAGAGCGCGATCCTGAACACCGACGCTCGACGGCGCCCGCCCCACCGCCCGCCGACCGTCACGGAAGGAACCCGTTGCCCCGCCACTCCGCCCGCACCGCCCCCTCCGGCCGGTTCGCGCTGGTGCGCAAGGCCGACGCGTCCGGCTACCGGCCCGAGATCGAGGGACTGCGCGCCGTCGCGTCCCTCCTGGTCGCGACGTTCCACATCTGGCTGGGCCGCGTCTCCGGAGGCGTCGACGTCTTCTTCGTGATCGCCGGGTTCCTCACCACCCTGACCCTCCTCGGCCAGATCCGCCGGTTCGGGCGCGTGCGTCCGATCGCCTTCCTCCGGAGGCTCGCCTCGCGGCTCTTCCCGGCGGCCGCGGTGGTGCTGGTCGTCGTGGCGGCGCTCGCTCCGCTCCTCCTGCGCCCCTCGCAGCTGCTGCAGACCTTCACCGAGGTGCTCGCCTCGACCTTCTACGTCGAGAACGTCGCGCTCGCGCGGGCCGGAGTGGACTACCTCGCGCAGGACGACTTCCACTCGCCGGTGCAGAACTTCTGGGCGATGTCGGTGCAGGGGCAGTTCTACCTGATCTGGCTCGCCCTGGTGCTCGTCGCGACCCTCGCCGCCGTGCTGCTGCGGCGACGCGCGCAGCTGCCGCGGTTCCTGCTGGCGCTCGTCGCGGCGCTCACCGTCCTCTCGTTCGCGTTCTCCGTCGTGCTGGTCGGGATCGACCAGCCGACCGCGTACTACAGCACCCTCGCCCGCTCGTGGGAGTTCGGGCTCGGCTCGCTCGCGGCCCTCGTGCTCCCGGGACTGGCGATCCCGGCGGCCCTGCGGACGGTCGCCGGGTGGCTGGGGCTGATCGGAGTCGTCTCCTGCGGATTCGTGCTCCAGGTCTCGAGCGCGTTCCCCGGCACCGCCGCGCTCTGGCCGACCCTCTCGGCGGTGCTCGTGCTCGTCGCCGGGACCGGCCCCGCCCCGGAGCGCGGCGTCGGCCGACTGCTGGCCCTGCGCCCGCTCGTGTGGCTGGGCGGCCTGAGCTACGGGATCTACCTCTGGCACTGGCCACTCCTGGTCTTCTGGCGCGAGAGCACCGGCGAGGACCCGACCGCCCTCGCGGGCCTGGGCGTCATCGCCGCCGCGATCCTCCTGGCCGCTGCCTCGAAGCGCTTCCTCGAGGACCCCCTCCACCGCCGCGCCCCCGCCGAGCGCCCGCACCGCCTCCGCGCGCTCGCCCCGGCGGCCCTGCTGGCCGTCGCCGCCCTGGCCGGAGCGACGGGCCTCACCGGCACGAACGCCGCGATCGCCGCCGACCTCACCCGCGCGCACGCCCTCCCCGTCTCGACCGAGGGCTGCGTCGGAGCCGCGGCGCTCGCGAACGCCTGCTCCGACTTCTGGACCACGAGCCTGCCCGCCGTCGACGCCTCGGAGGACGGCTCCGCGCTGAACACCGACGAGTGCAGCACGGGCAACTCCGGCACCGCGCTCAAGGAGTGCCGCTTCGGCGATCCCGCCGGCCTCCGTGTGCTGCTCATCGGCAACTCGCATGCGGCGTCCTTCTTCCCGGCGCTGCGCGGCGTCGCGGAGGAGCGCGGCTGGGACCTGCACACCTACTACAAGACGGGCTGCGTCTTCTCGACCGCGGAGCGGCGCGACGACTCCGCCTCCTCCCGCCGCTCCTGCGACGTCTGGAACGGGAAGCTGCAGGAGGAGCTCGCCGGCCAGGAGCCGTACGCGCTCGTCGTCACCGCCTACTCCGCGAAGAAGTCCGTGTTCGTCGACGCGTCCGGCACCCCCGACGAGCAGGCCGGCATCGACGGGTTCCACGAGTCGTGGGCGCCGCTGATCGCCCGCGGATCCACGGTGGTCGCGATCCGCGACAATCCGGTGCTGCCCTCGCTCTCCCTGCTGGCCTGCGCCGAGGGGCCGGGCTCCGCGGCCGACTGCAGCGTGCCGCTCGACGAGGCCTTCGCCGACCGCGAGCTGATGGCCGCCGCCGCCGAGGACTGGCCGGGCGCCGCCGCCGTCGACCTCACCCGCTGGTTCTGCGACGACCGCGGCTGCCCCCTCGTGATCGGCGGAGTGAAGGTGTACCGCGACCTCGGGCACCTCACCGAGTCGTACGCCCGGACCCTGGCGCCCTACCTCGGCGAGGCGCTGGACCCGCTGGTCGGCTGAGGGCCCTCGCGCTCGCCTCCGGACGCATGCAAGACTGTTTATACGAACAGGGGATCGGAGGAGCCGATGGGCCACTCTCACGGCGTTCCGGCCGGCTCCGCCGCCGCGCGGCACCGGCGTCCGCTCGTGGCCGCCTTCGTCCTGACCGCGGCGTTCATGGTCGTCGAGTTCGCGGTCGGAGTCGCGACGGGCTCGCTCGCGCTGCTCTCGGACGCCGCGCACATGGGCACCGACGTGCTGGCGCTCGGGATGTCGATCGCCGCGATCTCGCTCGCCGCCCGCCCCGCCGCGAAGGGCCGCACCTACGGCTCCTACCGCCTCGAAGTGCTGGCCGCCCTCGCCAACGGCCTGCTGCTGTTCGCGGTCGCCGCGTTCGTGATCGTCGAGGCCGTCCGCCGCTTCGCCGAACCGCCCGCGGTGCCCGGCGGCCCCCTCCTGATCACCGCCGTCGTGGGCCTGGCGGTCAACCTCGTGAGCCTGCGCCTGCTGTCGGCCGGGGCGAAGGAGAGCATCACCCTCCGCGGAGCCTCCCTCGAGGTGCTCGGCGACGCGCTCGGCTCGATCGGCGTGATCGTGGCGGCGATCGTGCTGCTCACCACCGGCTGGGCGTGGGCGGATCCGATCGTCGGCGTGCTGATCGGGCTGCTGATCCTTCCCCGCACCTGGTCGCTGACGCGGCAGGCGCTGGGGATCCTCATGGAGTCGGCGCCCGCGCACGTCGACCTCGCGGCCCTCGAGCGCGACGTCTGCGCCGTCCCCGGCGTGCTCGCGCTGCACGACCTGCACGTGTGGACGATCACCTCCGGCATGGAGAGCGCCACCGGCCACGTGGTCGTCGCCCCCGACGCCGACTACCGCACCGCGCTCTCGCGGGTGCTCGCCGTCCTCCGCGAGCGCCACGGCATCGACCACGCGACCATCCAGTGCGAGCCCGAGGCCTTCCCGGAGACGACGCACCGCGTCTGAGCGCGGGGGTGTCGCGGCGCACGGCCGCACGCCTCCGCATGCCCACGACCCTCCAGGAGTCGTCGCACTCGACGTCGACTGCGACGACTCCCGGCTCCTCGACTCTGCGGGCCTCGCCCGCCCCTGAGCACCTTCCGATTGTTGACGTGAACATGTACAGTCGGCCGTCAGGGCGCGTTCACGTGAACACGCCCGCATTTCGATGGCGAAAGAGAGACCGCATCAATGTCGATGTCCTTCAGAAGGGTCGCCGCGCTCGCCACGAGCGCCGCCCTGGCCACAGGAGCACTGCTGGCGATCCCCGCCGCAGCGGCCCCCGCTCAGGCCGCGGACGCGTTCCGCATCACGCCGAACCCCGCCGCCGCCGGTGAGGCGTTCGAGGGCTGGGGCACCAGCCTCGTCTGGTTCGCGAACGCGACCGGCGGCTATCCCGAGGCCCTCCGCGAGGACCTCTACCAGAAGGTCTTCGGCGACAGCGGCCTCGACCTGAACATCGCCCGCTACAACATCGGCGGCGGCAACGCCTCCGACGTGAAGGACTACCTCCGCCCGGGCGGCGCCGTCGAGGGCTGGTGGAAGCCGAACCCGGCCGGCGACGCGTCGACCTACGGCGGCACCTCCACGAAGCTCGCCGACCGCGATGCGCTCCTGGCGAAGTGGAACGCGGACGACCCCGCCTCCTACGACTGGACCGCCGACGAGACGCAGCGCTGGTGGGTCGAGAGGCTCGCCGAGGAGAAGCAGATCTCGCATTGGGAGGCGTTCTCCAACTCCGCCCCGTACTTCATGACCGAGAGCGGCTACGTCTCGGGCGGCTTCGACGCGAACAGCGAGCAGCTGAAGCCCGCCGCCGAGGAGCAGTTCGCGAAGTACCTCGTGAAGGTCACCGAGCACATGGAGGACGAGTACGGCATCGAGTTCGACACGCTCGACCCCTTCAACGAGCCGAACACGAACTACTGGGGCACGCAGCTCTCCAACGGCGTCCCGACCGGCGGACGCCAGGAGGGAATGCACGTCGGACCGACGCGCCAGGCGGGTCTGATCCCCGACGTCGCCGCCGCGCTGGACGCCTCGACCACCGACGCCGGCATCGCCGCGATGGACGAGACCAACCCCGACATCTTCGCGACGAACTGGGCCGCCTACTCCGCCGCGATCCGCGCCGAGGTCGACCGGATGAACGTCCACACCTACGGCACCTCGGGCCGCCTCAAGGTCCGCGACCTCGCGAAGCAGGCCGACACCGACCTGTGGATGAGCGAGATCGAGGGCAACTGGGTCACCGGCTTCGACCCCACCAACATGGAGAACGGCCTCGGCATCGCCGGCCGCATCAACGACGACCTGCGCGAGCTCGAGCCCAAGGCGTGGGTGCTCTGGCAGCCCGTCGAGGACTACTACAACATGCAGCAGCCCAAGCCCAAGGGCGAGAACCTCAACTGGGGCTCCGTCTACATCGACCTGGACTGCAAGCCGTACCAGGAGAACGGGACCGAGGTCTGGAAGTCGGTCCGCCGCGTCGCCGACGCCGGTGGCGACTCCACCAAGGCCCCGGTCTGCGGCGTCGAGACGAACTCGAAGTTCAACACCATCCGGAACTTCACCAAGTTCATCCACGAGGGCGACCACCTGATGCCCTCCAACGACAGCTCCTCTACCGCCGCCGTCCGCGGCGACGGCTCGGGCGCGACCGTCGTGCACACCAACAGCACCGCGACCGAGAAGACCGTCGTGCTCGACCTCTCCCGCTTCGGCACCATCGCCGACACCGCGACGGTCACCCCCTACGTCACCACGAAGGCCTCCTCGGCAGCCGCTCCCACGAGCAACGCCCTGGTCGCCAAGACGCCGGTGAGCGTCGACCGCATCTCGCGCACCGCCACGATCACCGTGCCCGCCAAGTCGGTCACGAGCTTCTCGATCGACGGAGTCTCGGGAGTCGCCGACTCCGCCCCCGCCCTGCGCGACGGCCACCGCTACCAGCTGGTCGGCACCCAGAGCGGCAAGGCCCTGACCGGCAACCCCTCGGGCGCCGCGACCACGATCACCGGCCTCGCCACCGACTCCGCCACGGCCGCCAAGCAGACCTGGACGGTCCGCGAGGTCGCCGCCGGCGAGCGCGAGGCCACCCGCCGCGTCGTCCTCGTCAACGGCGACGGACGCGTGCTCGGAGCCACGACCGCCGGCACCGACCTGCGCTCGCTGTCCGTCGACGCGGCGAAGACGACCGCCGCGACCCGCTGGATCGTCAACACCACCGACGGCGTGAACTTCTCGCTCGTCAACGAGTCGATCGCCCAGTCGCTCGACGTGAACGGCGGCTCCAGTGCCGACAACGCGTCGGTCGGCGTCTACACCTCCAACGGCGGAGCGAACCAGTCGTGGTCCCTCCGCGACCTCGCGCCGACCGCCGGCCAGACGATCGCCGTCCGCACCACCGCGGGCGTCGCTCCGACCCTGCCCGCGAGCATCACCCCGCAGTACTCCTGGGGAGCCGGCGCACCGCTCGCCGTCACCTGGCAGCGCCCCGCCGACTCGGCGTACGGCGCGACCGGCCGCGTCGAGGTGCCCGGCACCGCGACCGACCTCTACGGCCAGACGATCACGGTCACCGCGCTCGTCGACGTCGGCGGACTGACCGCGACCGACCCCGTGTCGGTCACGGCCGCCGCGGGCGCCTCGGTCGCCGGAGTGAAGGCCTCGGCCCCGACGACGGTCCCCGCCCGCGTGGGCGCCTCGGCCAGCACCTTCCCGGTGCCGGTCGTCTGGGACTGGACGCCGCTCACCACCGCCTCCCTCGCCCGGGCCGGGCAGGTGACGGTCTCGGGAACGGCGACCGCCGACGGCGCGACGCTCCCCGCCACGCTCACGGTGCTCGTCACCACGGGCACGCTCCGCAACTTCAACCCGGACGCCGGCATCGTCGCGACCGCGTCGTCGTCGGAGTCGGGCTACGGACCGGAGCGCACCCGCAACGGCGTCGACGGCGACAAGGGCTGGTCGAACTGGACCAACGGCACCAAGGCCGCGCAGAGCTCGCTGACCTACACCTTCCCCTCGACCCACCAGGTCGAGAAGGTGTCGGTGCAGTTCCTCGCCGACGGCGGCACCAGCTGGGCGCAGACCTACCAGCTGCAGTACCAGGCCGCCGACAGCACGACCTGGACCGCGGTCCCCGGCTACGAGTCGGCCGTGGCCCTCGCGTCGCCGGCCGGCGGAACGGCTCCGACCCTGGTCGCGTCGTTCGCGCCCGTTACGGCCAAGGCCTTCCGCGTCGTGATGAACGCCTACGACAACACGCACCTGATCGTGGCCGAGACCAAGCTCTACGAGTCGGTCGCCTCGCCCGCCGCGGTCGCCACCCTGGGCGCCCTGCGCGTCGGAGGAGCAGGCATCGCCGGGTTCGACCCGGCCCGCACCTCCTACGCGGTCACCGTCGAGGGCACGGCGATGCCGGTGATCGGAGCAGTGGCGACCGACTCGGCGGCCACCGTGCGGATCACCCAGCCGACGACGGCGAACGGCGGAGTCGCGACCATCGCGGTCCGCGCGGCCGACGGCTCCGTCACCTCGACCACGACGGTGACGGTGACCCTGAAGGCGCCCGTCGCCCTCGCGGTCGCGGTCACGGCGACCACCCGCTGCATCGCCGGCAAGGTGACGCTCACCGTCGCGGCGAAGAACGAGTCCGGCGTGCCGGTCTCGATGACCATCGCGACGCCCTCCGGGTCGAAGCAGGTCACCGGAGTCGCGCCCGGCGCGAGCGGCAGCGCCGCGTTCACCACGCGCGCGGCCTCGCTGCCGGCCGGCCAGGCCACCGTCACCGCGACGGGCACGGTCGACGGCAAGCAGGTCACCTCGGTGGCGACGGGAGCGTACGCGGCCCGCAGCTGCTGACGCCCCCTCCGACACGGACCGCCTCCGCCCCTCCGGGGACGGGGGCGGTCCGTCGTTCGCCGTCGGAGCGGCGCTGCGGGGGCGGCGCGTCGCGGGATCCCGATACGCCCGCGGCGCGGGCTACTCGATCAGCACGGATCCGTGCCGGTCGGGCAGCCGCACACCTCCGCGCCGGTGGAGCGACCGCGCACCCCCATGCCGGTCGACCAGCCGCGGCACGCGGAGTACCGAGACCCCGCTCAGTGCCCCGCGGCCGCCTCGTCGCGGGAGCGCAGGCGCGAGACGCCCATCACGACGGCGGCGATGACCAGACCCAGCACGAGGCCGAAGATCATCGAGACGAAGGTGTCGGCCAGCCAGACGACGACCGGGCCCGCGCCCTCGACCGCGTGGGTGACGACGTGCACGAGGTCGTACGGACCGTGCCACACCGTCTCGGCGAGGTTCGCGACGACGAGGTGCCCGCCGACCCAGAGCATGGCGAGCGTCCCGATGATGCTGATCGCGCGGAACACGACCGGCATCGACGCGACGATCCTCGCCCCGGTGCGCCGCACGCCGCGGGCCGCGTTCTTCATCAGGCGCAGGCCCACGTCGTCGATCTTCACGAGCAGCGCGACGGCGCCGTAGACGAGCACGGTCATCCCGAGCCCGACGACCAGGAGCGCGCCGAGCGTGGGCCAGATCCCGAAGTCGGGGTCGAGGCCGTCGAGCGCGATCAGCATGATCTCGGTGCTCAGGATGAGGTCGGTGCGGATGGCGCCGAAGACGAGCTTCTTCTCGTCGCGCGCCTCCGTCTCGTGGCCGCCGTGCGAGACGCCGAACCACTCGAGCACCTTCTCCGCCCCCTCGAAGCAGAGGAACGCGCCGCCGAGGATGAGCAGGTACGGCAGCACCTGCGGCGCGAACGCCGAGAGCAGCAGCGCCAGCGGGATGATGATGACGAACTTGTTGAACAGGCTCCCCAGCGCGATCCGCCCGACCACCGGGAGCTCCCGCGCGGGCGTGAGGCCCTGCACGTACTGCGGGGTGACGGCCGCGTCGTCGATCACGACGCCCGCCGTCTTGGCGCTCGC
>NZ_PSWK01000067.1:0-1002 GCF_002932735.1 Rathayibacter sp. AY1B7 | reverse complement strand
GGTGGCCATCGTGAATGGTGTCCGGCGGTGTCCTACTCTCCCACAGGGTCCCCCCTGCAGTACCATCGGCGCTGAGAGTCTTAGCTTCCGGGTTCGGAATGTGACCGGGCGTTTCCCTCTCGCTATGGCCGCCGTAACCCTGGCGACACACGCACCCGAGGGCACATGGTCAAATCTGGGTTACACGCCGTGCGTGTATTCAATTGTTCCGCTCCTCCCGAAGGAGGATGCGGGGTGCCCGTCTTCTGGGAACCACAAAGTGGACGCAAGCAATCTCTGACCACTCCTACCAGCCTTTACAACGGTATGAGTGTAGTGATTATCAAGTTATCGGCTTATTAGTACCGGTCAGCTCCGACAGTCTTTAGTCCTGTCTTCCACATCCGGCCTATCAACCCAGTCGTCTGGCTGGGAGCCTCTCCCCCGAAGGGATGGAAATCTCATCTCGAAGCCGGCTTCCCGCTTAGATGCTTTCAGCGGTTATCCGTTCCGAACGTAGCTAATCAGCGGTGCTCCTGGCGGAACAACTGACACACCAGAGGTTCGTCCATCCCGGTCCTCTCGTACTAGGGATAGATCTTCTCAAATTTCCTGCGCGCGCAGCGGATAGGGACCGAACTGTCTCACGACGTTCTAAACCCAGCTCGCGTACCGCTTTAATGGGCGAACAGCCCAACCCTTGGGACCTACTCCAGCCCCAGGATGCGACGAGCCGACATCGAGGTGCCAAACCATGCCGTCGATATGGACTCTTGGGCAAGATCAGCCTGTTATCCCCGAGGTACCTTTTATCCGTTGAGCGACAGCGCTTCCACAAGCCACTGCCGGATCACTAGTCCCGACTTTCGTCCCTGCTCGACTTGTCAGTCTCACAGTCAAGCTCCCTTGTGCACTTACACTCGCCACCTGATTGCCAACCAGGTTGAGGGAACCTTTGGGCGCCTCCGTTACTCTTTGGGAGGCAACCGCCCCAGTTAAACTACCCATCAGGCACTGTCCCTG
>NZ_PSWK01000066.1:0-1164 GCF_002932735.1 Rathayibacter sp. AY1B7 | reverse complement strand
GCGCGAGCTCCGCACACGCAGCGGTGACGGAGCACCGCCGGCGGGAGCCGCTACGCGGCAGGTCCTTTGCTCGTCTGGTTACTGGCCTGGTTCGCGCTCGGCATCGCGTTCCTCGTGGGACACGCGGTCATGCGTGGTCATCGGTCGCGAGGAAGTCAGACCTTTGGCGCCCAGATGTCGGCTACGCCGGCTTGCAGGCGCATCTCGCCGAGCTTCAGTTGCTTGCGGAGACGAAGTCGGGTGTAGGGAACCAGGACCACCAGCGCGATGCCTTCCCGATGTTCTGACTCGACTCGGATGGCGTCACCGCTCCCGCTGATCGTGACCACGCTGACGTATGCGACCGCCCGTAACGACTGCCGGTTCTCTCTGCTTGCACGCCGGAGCTCGTCGAGGTCCGCCTGGGACGAGTTGTTCCCTTGTCCTGGCGCCGGCTCCACCATGCTCAGAACGCTGCGCCCGTCGGTGTCGATCGAGGCGGAGAACGGGCCGAGCTCACCGCGCTTTCCGAGAGCTTCGACTGCGCGGGTCATCGTCAGGTCGAGCAGGCCGTCGAGATCCTCTTGCGCTTCGGCTGACGCCGTCTCACGCCACATCATCATCTGCACACAGTGCCACAGCCCGCAGTCTCGGTCGCGTAGACGGCGAAGGCCACACCCGTTTCCCCGATCGGGGGCGCGAGCTGCGCTCGCGCAGCGGTGACGGAGCACCGCCGGCGGGAGCCGCTACGCGGCCGGATTACCCGTTTTCTTCACCTCTCCGCGGTTTCAACCTATCTCGCTCCGTCGGCTGCATGCCGTCTCTCTCGGACGCGGTCGCATGCTCCCTTATTTCGCCCGAGAGAGCCGTCACTCCGCCGACTCCACTCAATTGGTTTTCACTCGCCGGAGAGGCAAAGAAAAACGATCAGGAAGACGACAAAAGCCCCGTAGTTGGTCTAGAACCACGGGACTCGTCACCTTCATGGTCGCACACCGATTGAGGAGAAACCATCGTGACTATCACCACCGGAACCGGGACCGTTCAGCACATCGACCCGACCGCCCTCGTGATCGAGGCGAACGTCCGCACCAGCGCCCCGCTGACGAAGGACTTCATCGCGTCGATCCGCGAGAACGGCGTCATCACCCCGGTCCTCGCCCGCCGCGACGAGCACGGCAACGT
>NZ_PSWK01000065.1:0-1398 GCF_002932735.1 Rathayibacter sp. AY1B7 | reverse complement strand
TCAAACCCGATCGCCGCTTCGAGCGCCCACTGACCGATCCCCGTATCTAACGGTTCCTGCGATCGCTCCGTGTCGCCGTCGGCAACGTGTGGCTCCACGGCGGCCCCTGACAGCGTTCTCCCACCACTGCACGGCGAACGGCGGACTAAAGATCTGGCGTCAGCGGGCGAAGGTGCGCCCGTAGACCGCCACGTCCAGTCGTTTGTCCCCTAGAGGCAGCGCGCTGGTGAGGACGCCTTCCCGGGTGAACCCGAGCCGCTCAGCAACGCGCCAGCTGCGCACGTTCTCGACCGCCGTTCGTATCTCGACTCGACGGATTCCGCGGGCTGGGACCTCAGTCAGCAGCGCGGTGCAGGCGCGAGTCACGGCACCGTGACCCTCGGTGGCGGCGTCGATCCAGTACCCGAGTTCCGCTGTCTGCGTGTAGGAGTTCATTCGAAGAGACGCTGAACCGATGATGGAATCGCCCGACATGATGACGGTCGGCAACACGGATTCTGCGATGAAGTCCGACAGCTGAGCACGAGTGAAGGCAGCAGTGCCATCGAGAGTTTGGTCGTAGAAGGCCCATGGCTCCCACTGCCTTAGACGCTCAAGATTGGCCACCGTCAGAGCGTGCATCTCCTCGACGGTGTCGAGGGTGCGTAGCGCGAGTCGGAATCCATCGCCGAGTTCGTGAGTGAAACGCATGCAATCAGCATCTCGTACACGGGCTGGTCCGTGCAGGAGCCCGGTCCTCCAAGGCTCGACAACCAGTCCCCTATCGGGACGATCGAGATAGGCGCGCTGTGGGACGGCCCCGGCCACGACCCCCTCGGAGGTCCCCGTCGACGCTCAAACGAAAGTAGGGCGCCTTGACGTCGTCATTGAGACTCCTGCTCGTGCGGTTGGTGGGTCCCGTCGGCGTCGACGGGTTCTCGTTCGCGGCCTCGGCCGCGGGGGTGTCGGTGGGGGGTGTCTCGATGCCCCAGGACGCCAGAGCGTCGCGGCGGGTGACCTCGACCGGCGGCTCGGACAGCGCTCTGCGCTGTTCGAGCTCGGCGCGTGTGACGGTGAGGTCCTGGACGCGGCACTCGTCGCCGTAGGCGAGGCGGTAGAGCCGGTCGGCCTCGTTCTCCAGCCAGTCGACTTCGCCTTGCCGGTCGGCTTGTCCGGCGAGGTACCCGGCCCGGTAGTCGTCACCGGTGATGTTCGGGCCGGTCATGCGGCGTGCTTCTCGATGAGGTCGGGGCGGAACCCCGACCAGTGGTCCTGGTCGCTCGCGACGACCACGGGGGCGGCGGAGTAGCCCAGCTCCTCCGTGACGTACGCGAGCGCTGCGGGGTTGGTGGTGATGTCGACGGTGGTGTACTCGATGCCCTTCTTCTCGAGCACCCGGTAGGTCATGGTGCACTGCAC
>NZ_PSWK01000064.1:0-1862 GCF_002932735.1 Rathayibacter sp. AY1B7 | reverse complement strand
GGGGCGACGGGGCGGAGACGGGTGCGCGGCAGGCACGGCACGGGTGACGCGCGGACGGCGGCGGCCGTCGCCCCTCAGCCTCGCAGTGCCGAGCGCCGGAGACGGAATCGTCCCGGCGCGTCGACGCGGAGGTCAGGCGAGGAGGGCCTCGCCGAGCGCCGCGGCCTGCGCCGCCCAGAAGCGCTTCGCCACGCCGGTCCGGCGGAACAGGGCGTCGAAGCCGTGGAAGGCGCCCTCCACGATCTCGAGCCCGCACGGCACTCCGGCCGCGCGCAGGCGCTCGGCGTAGCGGACGTCCTCGTCGTGGAAGAGGTCGAGGCCGCCGACGCCGATCCAGGCCGGCGGCAGGCCCGTGAGGTCGTCGCGGCGGGCGGGGGCGGCGTAGGCCGTGACGCCGGGGCCGCCGGGCTCGCCGGCGAGGTAGGCGGTCCAGCCGAAGCGGTTGCTGCCCGGGGTCCAGACGCGGACTCCGCGAGGAGGAGGACCGGGCCGGGTGACGGTGCGGTCGTCGAGCATCGGGTAGACGAGCAGCTGGAACGCGGGCTGCGCTCCTCCGCGGTCGTGGGCGAGGAGGGTCGCACCCGCGGCGATGCCGCCGCCCGCGCTCGCGCCTCCGACGGCGATGCGCGCCGGGTCGACGCCGCGCTCCTGCGCGTGCTCGACGAGCCAGTCGAACGCGGCCAGCACGTCCTCGACGGCAGCCGGGGCCGGATGCGCGGGCGCGAGGCGGTAGTCGACGGAGACGACCGTGATGCCCAGGGTGCGGGCGAAGTCGATGCAGGACGCCTCGTCCTGGAGGTGGCTGCCGAGCACCATGCCGCCGCCGTGCACCCAGAGGAGCGCGGGAGCGGTACCGCGGAGGATGCGCGGCCGGTAGCTGCGGGCCCGGACGGGAGCGGCTCCGGCGACGGGGATCTCGAGGTCGTCGACCACGATGTCGGGCGGAGCCTCGCCTCCCTCGGCGGCGCGTCGCGTGGCGAGGCGCAGCAGTCGCGGGCCGAGGACGATCGGCGGGAGGAAGCGGCCGAGCGCGAGGTCGGGGTGGAAGAGGGGCGCCGTCGCGGCGGTGCGGGCTGACGCGGTCATGCGCGGGAGGCTACTCCTCGCGGCCGTGCCGGCGCCCCTCCGCGGGACTACGGACGCACGAGGGTCTTGATCGCGCGGCGCTCGTCCATGGCGGCGTACGCCTCGGCGATCTCCTCGAGGGGCAGCTCGAGGTCGAAGACCAGACCGGGCTCGATCGCGCCGCTGAGCACGTCGGGCAGCAGCTCGGCCATGTAGCCGCGGACCGGCGCGACTCCGCCGTTGACGCCCACGTTCGAGCCGAACATCTGGCGGACGGGCAGCTCGGGGCCTCCGTTGGGGACGCCGACGTAGCCGACCATGCCGCCGGGGCGGGCGGAGTCGAGGGCCTGCTGCATCGACTCCTTGGTGCCGACGCACTCGAGCACGCAGTCGGCGCCGATCCCGCCGGTCAGCTCGCGGACGCGCGCGACGCCCTCGTCGCCGCGGGTCTCGACGATGTGGGTCGCCCCGAAGCGTCGGGCGAGGTTCTGCCGCGACTCGTGCCGCGACATCGCAATGATCGTGGTCGCGCCGAGGCGCTTGGCCGCCAGGACGGCGCAGAGGCCGACCGCGCCGTCGCCGACGACCGCGACGGTCGAGCCCGCGGTGACGCCGGCCGAGACCGCGGCGTGGTGGCCGGTCCCCATCACATCGGCGAGGGTGAGCAGGCTGGGGATGAGCGCCGGATCCGGATCGATGCCCACGCGGAAGAGCGTGCCGTCGGCGAGGGGCACGCGCACCTTCTCGCCCTGGGCGCCGTCCGCGAAGCCCTCCTCGCGGACCTCGGCGCCCCACCA
>NZ_PSWK01000063.1:0-1988 GCF_002932735.1 Rathayibacter sp. AY1B7 | reverse complement strand
GCGCCCGGTCGCGAGGCAGGCTTCACCGTCGCTCCGGAGGATCTGCTGGTCTACCCGGCGTGAGGGGCGGGCACGAGGAGACGGCTCGCCATCCGGCATGAATCCGTCCCTCGGACCGCCCTGTGCTCGACGCGAGGGACGGCGGGAGCGCCCGTCCCGTTACTCCGCCCCGCCGCCGTCCGCGTCGGACAGCGGGAGCCGCGCCCTCAGCCGCGCCCCCGCCAGCACGGGCGAGTCCGAGAGCTCCAACGAGCCCCCGTAGACCGCGAGCTGCCGCTCCAGCCGCGCCAGGCCCGAGCGCGTCGACCCCTCGACGAGTCCACGGCCGTCGTCGTCGAGGGTGAGCACCACGACGCCCGCCTCCTCGTCGCCGCGCACCCGCAGCGAGGAGGCGCCGCCGTGCTTCAGCGCGTTGGTGACCGCCTCCTCCAGGAACCGGACCAGGAGCATCCGCTGGTCGAGCGGTGGCTCGGCGCCCTCGGCGGCGAGCGCCGGGATGCGGCCGAGGTCGAGGTCGACGGCGATCTCGGGAGGGAGTCGCGCGACGAGGTCGCGGACGGCGGGGACCAGGCCGTGGTCGATCTCGACCGGGTAGAGGGCGTGGCCGACCGCGCGCACCTCGTCCTCGCGGAGCCGGTCGAGCCGGGCGGCGATGGCGAGCAGCCGCTCCGAGGCCGCCTCGTCGGATGCGCTCGCGACCGCGTGCAGCTCGGCGGTCAGCACCACCAGTCCGTTCTGGAGGCCGCCGTGCAGGCTCTGCGCGACGTCGCGCCGCACCCGCAGCTCCTCCCGCTGCAGGGCCTGCACCGCCTCGAGCGCTTGCACGGAGGCGCGGGCGTGCTCCCGCTCCTTCTCGCGAACCCGCCGCGCCGCGCGCACGAGCAGGTAGCCGTAGGCCGTGATCAGCGCGATCACCGTGGATCCGACGACCAGCTCGACCGCGAGAGCGGGGAGGGCCGAGAGCGGGTAGACGCCGGTCAGCACCTGGAGGCAGCAGCGGACGAGTCCCATCCCCACGGCGATGACCGCCGTCCGGGCCACCCGGCCGCCGCCGGTCGAGCGCTCGGGACGCAGCACCGCGACCAGGGCGATCGCGAGCCCGATCGTCGACACGTTGACCAGGACGCGCGTCGTCACGTCGAGCAGCGGCCCCGGATCGACGCTCCGCAGCGTCCGCGACAGCATCCCGAGCGCGAAGACGGCCTGGAGCGCGGCCAGCAGCGAGAGGACGCCGCCGAGGAGGGCCATCGCTCCGAGGACGATGCGGTTGTCCTCGCGCGTGTCGCTCGGGCCGGCGCTCATCCGGTGTGCTCGAGGAAGAGGAGCGTCGCGTCGACCCGCGGGTTGCGCTCGCCGTCCGACCGCACGCCGAGGGACGCGTAGACGGCGTTGACGTGGTTGTCGACCGAGCGGACCGCGATGCCGAGACGCTCGCCGATCGCGGCGTTGGTCAGCCCCGATGCGAGACCCGAGAGCACCTCGTACTGGCGCGGGCTCAGCGCGGCGACCGGGGAGTCGCGGCGGGCCGCGCGGGCGGCGACCAGCGCCGGATCGAGCACGGTGCGGCCGTCCGCCGTCGCGCGGACGGAGGCGAGCAGCGCGGGGGCGGAGAGGGAGGAGGTCTTCGAGAGGTAGCTCCAGCCGCGGGCCTCGGCGCGGTCGAGGCGGAGGAAGCGGTGCATCGCGTCGACGGCCGAGAGCAGGACGATGCCCAGCCCCGGCGCGGTGGACCGCAGTCGGCGCCCGAGCTCGATGCCGTCCCCGTCGCCGAGCTCGATATCGAGGATCGCCACGTCGAGCTCCGCGGGCTGCAGCACCGACCGCGCCTCCGTGGCGGATCCGGCCTCCACGACGCTCCGCACGCCCGGCACCGCGCGCAGCAGCGACGACAGCATGTGCCGGTAGAGGGGCTGGTCGTCGACGACGGCCAGCCTGAGCTCCGGAACGCCCCCCACGGATGTCATCCGCCCATCTTCACCCATGCTCCG
>NZ_PSWK01000062.1:0-3201 GCF_002932735.1 Rathayibacter sp. AY1B7 | reverse complement strand
GAGGGCGAGCTGCTGCAGGGTGGTCATGGTGGGGTCCTTCCTCAGAACGGGGGCGTGCTGCTGGGTGGGGTGTCGAGCTCGTCGATGGAGACGTCGCCGATGTCGGCGAGGGTGGTGGGGTAGCGGGCGCCGCACTGGTGGGCGGGGAGGATCGCGATCGCGTAGGGGGTGTGCCGGCGGAGGGTGATCGCCCAGCGGCGGGAGAGCCGGTGGGTGCCGACGATGGTCTTCTCGAGGAGGTAGGTGGGCCGGTCGAGGATGGTGCAGGCGACCTCGTCGAGGGGGGTGATGGGTGTGGGGTCGACGCGGGCGGGGCCGAGGAAGACGCCGTCGATGTCGTCCCAGTCGTAGATGAGGACGGGCTGGGAGCAGCGGGGGCACTGGTCGGGGCGGGGTTCTTCGGGGCCGCGTCTCATGGCTGGCTCCGGGGTCGGCAGTGACCGATATCGGTGCTGGTGACGTTGAGGCTCCCTGCGCGAGTAACAGGAGTTCCCTTAGTTCCATCAAAGAGCTGCGTCATACTGAAATATCGGTCACTATCGGTCACTGAGGGGTTGAAAGGCCTGGTCGGCTGCGATTTCGGGCAGTGACCGATCGGGATTTGGTCGGTCACTTTCGGTCACTTTCGGTCACTGGGTGGGCGGGGTGGCAGTGACGGATCGAGTGACCGTTCAGTGACCGATCGGCGAGGGTCAGAATCCGGTCCACGGCGAGCTCTCCTTCGGCTGCTCGGCGTCGCTCTCGTCGCTGTAGAGGGTGACGTTGGTGTAGAAGCGGCGGCCGTTGGAGCGGGCCTCGCCGACGGCGAACTCCTGCCGGAGGCGCCGGCCGAACGCCTGGCCGACGAGCTCGTCCTCGTGCTCGGAGCGGCACCACTTCGAGTACTCGCGGCGCAGCTCGGCGGTGTCGACGCGGACGTACTCGCCGCCGCCGATGCGGCACCGGTCTTCCATGAACCGGGCGAGGTGGTCCTCTTCTGCGGCGTAGGAGGCGGTCGCCTCGCGGACGGCCGCGGGGGAGCCGAGGCCCTCGCGGACGGCGTCGGCGTAGCCGCGGACGATCCACGCGAGGATCCCGGGGCCTTCGTCGCGGGCGAGGATCGACTGCAGGTCGTCGACCTTCTCCTCGTCGGTGATCTGGTGCTCGAAGGGGATGAGGCGCAGGCGCCGCCAGAACGAGAACCCGCCGGATGCGACCGCGGGCTGGTGGTTGCCCATGAGCCAGAGGGTGTGGGTGGGCTCGAAGGTGAAGAAGTCCTGCCGCATGAACCGGGCCTTGATGCGGTCGCCGCCGGTGAGGGCCTTCATCTTCGCTTCGTCGAAGCGGGTGTTCTCGTTGACCTCGGACGCGACGACGAGGCGGCGGCCTTGGAGGTCGGCGAGCTCGGTCTCGTGCTTGTCGCGGCCGGCGAGGAGGAACCCTTGGGGGGCGGAGGTGGCGTAGTCGCCGAGGACGCGCATGAGCGTCTCGAGGAACACGGTCTTCCCGTTCTGGCCGCCGCCGTGGAGGAAGGGGAGGACGTGGTGGGCGGTGTCGCCGTGCGCGGTGATCCCGGCGAGGCGCTGCATGAACTGGATGAGGGGCTGGTCGGACTGGAAGGTGACGTCGAGGAACCGGTCCCACTGGGGGGTGGGGAGGTCGAAATCGACGGTGACGGCGGTCTGGCGGGTGTGCATGAGGGTGGGGTGGGGTTGGAGGATCGCGCCGGTCGCGAGGTCGATGACGCCGTTGGGGGTGTTGAGCTGGCCGTTCTGGGTGTCGAAGGTGTCGGCGGTGGTGCGGATCTCGTTGAGGCCGCGGAGGATGCGGATGCTGTTGGTGAGGGCGCGGGCGGCGAAGGACTTCTTCTTGTGCTGGTGGAGGGCGGGGGCGTCTTCGGGGAGCGCGCGGACGGTGTCGAGGGCGGCGGCCATGGCGGGGGCGTCGTCGGGGGCCATGACCCAGCGGGTCCCTTCCCAGGCGGCCCACTTGCCGGTGTCGGTGACGTAGCGGAGTCGGCGGGCGTGGCGCTGCATGGTGAGGTAGGCGTTCCCGGTGTCGGTGAGCGCTTCGGTGCCGGAGGAGATCGTCGACGGCTGCAGCGCGGCGGTCCCGTCGGTCTGCGGCGCGGCCGGCGCGCTGCCGCTGCTGCTGGTGGCGGGGGTGGGTGCGGGCTGCGGGACGGCGGAGAGGTGGCGTTCGGCGCGGTGGCCGTATCCGGATCCGGCGAGGGCGGTGGCGGCGGCGGAGTGGTCGCCGCCGTGCTCGAGGACGGCGTAGGCGCCGAACTTCGTGTAGGGGGTCTCGGAGTCGAAGACGGTGGAGGTGGTGAACACGAAGAGGCGGTCGCGGTCGCGGGCGTGGCCGGTGGTCGCGGAGATGTCGGCGTCCTTGCCGGGGCGGCGCCAGTAGCGGGTGGTGCCGCGGGCGAAGATCAGGGTCCAGCCGTGGGGGGTGAGGATGTCGGCCCAGTCGGTGCGGGCTTCGTAGTCGTCGCCGGGGGTGACGTCGCCGTCGCGGTTCGCGGGCGTCGCCGTCCAGGTGGCGGACAGGGTCGCGGCCTGTTCGGGGGCGGGGGTCTCGTCGAGGGTGCCGATGATGGCGTGGAGGGTGCCGCGCTCGTCGTCGGTGAGGGTGGGGATGCTGTCGGGGCCGCCGGCGATGCGGAGCCAGGGGCGGCCGGTGTCGTGGAAGGCGCCGGGGGTGGGCGCGGCGACGACGAAGCCGCCTTCGCCGCGGGTCTCGGCGAGGGTCTGGTGGTCGGGGTCGGCGGCGAGCTTCGTGTTGCCGACGACGGGCCGGTCGGTGCGGTACAGCCAGTGGATGCCGCCGGAGGGTGACTGCTCGAGCCAGCCGGTGGACACGCGGGCCCAGAGGTCGCCGACGCCGGAGTCCTGGGCGAGCTGCGCGAGCTCGGGGAGGCGGTTCATGGCGCGGCCTTCGAGCTCGAGCATTTCGAGGTTGCCGGAGACTGCGCCGGTGACGATTCCGAGCCCGAAGGGGGTGTCGCCGGTCCACGTCTGGTCGATCTCGGTGGGGGTGGCGATGGTGGTTTGCGCCTGCTTCCACGAGCCGTGGGGGCGCTTGCTGGTGCCGGGTGCGACGGGGATGACGGACACGCCGGCGGCCGCGAGCTGGTGCGCGGTCTGGTTGATGCTGCTCATGGGGTGCTTCCTGTGGGCGCGGGTGTCGGCGGGGTGGGGGGCGGCGCCCACGGGGTGA
>NZ_PSWK01000061.1:0-3335 GCF_002932735.1 Rathayibacter sp. AY1B7 | reverse complement strand
GCGCTGTCCGGCGCGGACGATGACGTTGCCGTGCTCGTCGCGGCGGGCGAGGACCGGGGTGATGACGCCGTTCTCGCGGATCGACGCGATGAAGTCCTTCGTCAGCGGGGCGCTGGTGCGCACGTTCGCCTCGATCACGAGGGCGGTCGGGTCGATGTGCTGAATGGTCCCGGTTCCGGTGGTGATAGTCACGATGGTTTCTCCTCAATCGGTGTGCGACCATGAAGGTGACAAGTCCCGTGGTTCTAGACCAACTACGGGGCTTTTGTCGTCTTCCTGATCGTTTTTCTTTGCCTCTCCGGCGAGTGATAACCAATTGAGTGGAGTCGGCGGAGTGACGCCGATCACGGGCGAAACAAGCCCGAAGGGCGCGTCCGAGAGAGACGGCACGCAGCCGATGGAGGGAGATAGGTTGAAACCGCGGAGAGGTGAAGAAAACCTAGAAACGCGCCGCGCAGCGGCTCCCGCCGGCGGTGCTCCGTCACCGCTGCGCGAGCGCAGCTCGCGCCCCCGACCGGGGAGACGGGTGTGGCCTTCGCCGTATACGCGACCGCGGTTCCGTCCAGCGCGAGACTGCGGCCTGTGGCAGTGTGTGCAGATGATGATGTGGCGTGAGACGGCATCAGCCGAAGCGCAAGAGGATCTCGACGGCCTTCTCGATCTGACGATGACTCGCGCCGTTGAGGCTCTCGGAAAGCGCGGCGAGCTCGGCCCGTTCTCCGCCTCGATCGACACCGACGGGCGCAGCGTTCTGAGCATGGTGGAGCAGGAGCCGGGTCGCGGGAACAACTCGTCCCAGGCGGACCTCGACGAGCTCCGGCGTGCGAGCAGAGAGAACCGGCAGTCGTTGCGGGCGGTCGCGTACGTCAGCGTGGTCACGATCAGCGGGAGCGGTGAGGCCATCCGAGTCGAGTCGGAACACCGGGAGGGCATCGCGCTGGTGGTCCTGGTTCCCTACACCCGGCTTCGTCTCCGCAAGCAACTGAAACTCGGCGAGATGCGCCTGCAGGCCGGCGTAGCCGACATCTGGGTGCCGGAGGTCTGACTTCCTCGCGACCGATGACCACGCGCGACCGCGTGTCCCAGGAGGAACGCGATGCCGAGCGTGAGCCAGGCGAGCAAAGGACCTGCCGCGTAGCGGCTCCCGCCGGCGGTGCTCCGTCACCGCTGCGCGTGCGGAGCTCGCGCCCCGCCTCCGGCGGAACACGGGGGAGCGCGAGGGGGTCACCCCTCGTGGCCGGCCCGAAGGCCGGCCCCTCCCCCGCGCTACTCGGCGGGCGTCAGGAACGCGATCAACGCGGCAGCCTCGGCGGTGCCGTCGTCGTAGACAGGCATCCCGCCGGGTCCGCACTCCCCCGGCAGTCCGAGCGTGTTGCGGGTGTGCGCGAGGATCTCCGCGTCGGTCGCGGTGGTGTTCTCCGGGTCCTCGTCGCGACTGGTCGCGAGGATGAGCGCGAGCTGTTCGGCCGTGGCGCGGCCTGTGTCGGTGCGGGTCATGGTGTGGTCCTCTCAGCGGTTCAGGAACGGGGCGACGCGGCGGATCGCTGCGCGGCGGGCGTGGGCGACGCAGTGGCGGAATGAGCCGCTGGTGATGCCGTGCAGCTGGTCGGAGTGCCACGCCTCCCAGACCCCGGACTTGCGGCGGGTGACGTGCACCGAGGGCATCGTCGTGGGGTCGGTGCCCACAACGCGGACGTCGACCGCGCGGGTGTTCGCGAGGGTGAGGTAGGTCTTCGCGGTGGTCTGCAAGTCGGTGGCGGTCTGCATGGTGTGGGTGCTCCCTCTGGCTGATCGTTTTTCTTTGCCTCTCCGGCGGGGAAAACCGCTTGAGTGGAGGCGGCGCAGTGACACCGAGAGCGGGCGAAATAAGCCCGCAGGGCGCGTCCGCTCTCGGTGTCACGGAGCCGGTGGAGCGAAATAGGTTGAAACCGCGGAGAGGTGAAGAAAACGGGTGGAACGGGCCGCATCGCGGCCTCCCATTGGCGGCGCTCCGTCGCCGCTGCGCGAGTGCAGCTCGCGCCCCGGAACGGGACACCGGGGAGCGTGAGGGGGCCGCCCCTCACGGGCGGGCGGCGCCGGCCCGCCCGCTTGGTTCCTTGGCTGGTATGCGGCGCTGGCGGATACGGTGGGCGGATGAACCGCCTGACGGTAGCTGCGATCGCGATCGCGGTGCTTACTCTGGCCAGCGGTTGCTCCGCGACTGCGCCTGAACCTGCGTCGAAAGCGCCGAACGGCGATCCGATCGTCGCCGCTCGCAACCTTCCTGATGCTGGTGGCGTCGTCGCCGTTAGCGACGCCAGTTCAAGCTGCGGCGAATACGTTCTTGAGCAAGGAAGTGACCTGCCTAGCGAGGCTCGAGCCTGCCTCGCGACGGCCGCCCTCGCAGGAGAGGATGCGGAACTGGCTTGGAGCACACCGACCACCGAAGGTGACCCGATCGTCTCGTTCGCGTTCGTCGGTGGCTCGATCGACGGCGTCGACGTGTACACGACGACAGCGTTCGATCGCCACAACGGTCTTGAAGAGCCCACGGGCGTGGGTGCCAGCTGGTCACTCCTGCACTGCGCCGATCCGGCAGATGTGCACGGTTCCGGCGACTGCGCACGCTACGTCGAGGGATGAACCCCGAGCCGGAGGCGTCGGAGACTGGGCCGCATCACGGCTTTCGACGTGCGGTGCTCCGTCACCGCCGCGCGCGCAGCTCGCGCCCCGCAACGGGGCACTCGGGGAGTGTGAAGGGTCGCCCCTCACGGGCCGGCGGTGCCGGCGAGGAGGGCGACAGTGGCTGCGGAGAAGAGAACAACGGCCGCGAGGAGTGCGCCGCGGGCCCGGGCGCGCTTGTCGACCGCGACCTCGGACACCTGCGCGGAGTGGAGCTCGGAGTCGCGATAAAGCGGCACGATACCGGCGACGACGAGCGCGGCACCTGTCACGGCCAGCAGCAGAGCGATCCCGTCCCACATGCCGACCAACTTACTCAGCCGCGGGGGCGGCGCTGCGGCGGGGTGCGCGCTGGGTGGTTGTGGTGACGACGGCGGTCGCGCGGGTGAGGTTGGGGCCAATGGCGTCGGCTTCGAGGACGCGGCCGGTGCGGCGGTTCTCGCCGTCGCCCCAGGCGACGGTGCGCTCGTAGCCGACGACGATCACGGCGTCTCCCTTGTGGAGGGAGGCGAGCACGTGCTCGCCGAGTTCGAACTTCGCTTCCACGTAGTGCGTGGTCGGGGCGTCGTGCGGGATCCACTCCCCCGCGCGGTATTCGCCGGTGTTCTCGATGACGCGCAGCTTCACGATCTGCACGCGGCCCGCCTGCACGGCCTCGGGGTCGGCGGCGAGGT
>NZ_PSWK01000060.1:0-4622 GCF_002932735.1 Rathayibacter sp. AY1B7 | reverse complement strand
CTTCGATCACTTTCGTTGTGAAGCACCGTTCTGGTGTGGAGGCGGGATGTGTCCGATTCTTGAGAACTCAACAGCGTGCACTATGTTCAATGCCAATTTTATACCCCGGCCTTGATCTTCGGATCGGGTTGGGATTCCTTTGGAAATTGATGTCAGCTTCCGGCTTTCGGGTCGGAGAGATGTCTTATTTGCTAGAGGTCAAACTTGACTCTCCTTCTCTTCGGGGTCGGAGGTCGTAATTTTTTTACGGAGAGTTTGATCCTGGCTCAGGACGAACGCTGGCGGCGTGCTTAACACATGCAAGTCGAACGATGAAGCCCAGCTTGCTGGGTGGATTAGTGGCGAACGGGTGAGTAACACGTGAGTAACCTGCCCTTGACTCTGGGATAAGCGCTGGAAACGGCGTCTAATACCGGATACGACCTGCCCCGGCATCGGGTGCGGGTGGAAAGTTTTTCGGTCAAGGATGGACTCGCGGCCTATCAGCTAGTTGGTGAGGTAATGGCTCACCAAGGCGACGACGGGTAGCCGGCCTGAGAGGGTGACCGGCCACACTGGGACTGAGACACGGCCCAGACTCCTACGGGAGGCAGCAGTGGGGAATATTGCACAATGGGCGAAAGCCTGATGCAGCAACGCCGCGTGGGGGATGACGGCCTTCGGGTTGTAAACCTCTTTTAGTAGGGAAGAAGGGCTTCGGCTTGACGGTACCTGCAGAAAAAGCACCGGCTAACTACGTGCCAGCAGCCGCGGTAATACGTAGGGTGCAAGCGTTGTCCGGAATTATTGGGCGTAAAGAGCTCGTAGGCGGTTTGTCGCGTCTGCTGTGAAAACCCGAGGCTCAACCTCGGGCCTGCAGTGGGTACGGGCAGACTAGAGTGCGGTAGGGGAGAATGGAATTCCTGGTGTAGCGGTGGAATGCGCAGATATCAGGAGGAACACCGATGGCGAAGGCAGTTCTCTGGGCCGTTACTGACGCTGAGGAGCGAAAGCGTGGGGAGCGAACAGGATTAGATACCCTGGTAGTCCACGCCGTAAACGTTGGGAACTAGATGTGGGGACCTTTCCACGGTCTCCGTGTCGCAGCTAACGCATTAAGTTCCCCGCCTGGGGAGTACGGCCGCAAGGCTAAAACTCAAAGGAATTGACGGGGGCCCGCACAAGCGGCGGAGCATGCGGATTAATTCGATGCAACGCGAAGAACCTTACCAAGGCTTGACATATACCGGAAACTTCCAGAAATGGTTGCCCCGCAAGGTCGGTATACAGGTGGTGCATGGTTGTCGTCAGCTCGTGTCGTGAGATGTTGGGTTAAGTCCCGCAACGAGCGCAACCCTCGTTCTATGTTGCCAGCACGTCATGGTGGGAACTCATAGGAGACTGCCGGGGTCAACTCGGAGGAAGGTGGGGATGACGTCAAATCATCATGCCCCTTATGTCTTGGGCTTCACGCATGCTACAATGGCCGGTACAAAGGGCTGCGATACCGTAAGGTGGAGCGAATCCCAAAAAGCCGGTCTCAGTTCGGATTGAGGTCTGCAACTCGACCTCATGAAGTCGGAGTCGCTAGTAATCGCAGATCAGCAACGCTGCGGTGAATACGTTCCCGGGCCTTGTACACACCGCCCGTCAAGTCATGAAAGTCGGTAACACCCGAAGCCAGTGGCCTAACCGCAAGGAGGGAGCTGTCGAAGGTGGGATCGGTGATTAGGACTAAGTCGTAACAAGGTAGCCGTACCGGAAGGTGCGGCTGGATCACCTCCTTTCTAAGGAGCATCTGGACACCGCAGGGTGTTCCAGGCGCCAGATCAAAGCGAATGTCTTTGCTGGTAGCTCATGGGTGGAACATTGAACTAGGTGCTCGGTGAGATCGTCTCGCGTCAGTACAGCCTTCGGGTTGGGAACGCGTCGGGGCGGTGGAGTCGGGTACATGCACGCTGTTGGGTCCTGAGGGACCGGGCCGGCTGCCTTCGGGTGGCGGGGTCGACTCTCCGGATCTTTTTCTCACGCCTGGGTGTGTGGGAGAGGGATACCGCCCGTATTTTGAGAACTACACAGTGGACGCGAGCATCTTAGATTCACGGCTTCGGTCGTGGATCGACAAGATTCGCATGGCGCGGCTTTCGGGCTGCGGTCATGCAAATCATTGGATCTGCAACTTTTCGAGTTGTAGTTTCTTAACTCATGTGATTAGCAAGTTCATAAGAGCAAACGGTGAATGCCTTGGCATCTGGAGCCGAAGAAGGACGTCGTAATCTGCGATAAGCCTCGGGGAGCTGATAAACGAGCTGTGATCCGAGGATTTCCGAATGGGGAAACCCCGCCAGGCCCCTTGTGGTGACCTGGTGACTCCCGCCTGAATATATAGGGCGGGTAGAGGGAACGTGGGGAAGTGAAACATCTCAGTACCCACAGGAAGAGAAAACAACAGTGATTCCGTCAGTAGTGGCGAGCGAACGCGGAAGAGGCTAAACCGAGTCATGTGTGATACCCGGCAGGGGTTGCATGGCCGGGGTTGTGGGACTTTTCGTTCCGGTCTGCCGGCCGGTGAACGTTACAGCGCATCATAGACGAACAGGTTTGAACGCCTGGCCAGAGCGGGTGCGAGCCCCGTAGTCGAAATGGTGTTATGGCGTGAGGAGTATCCCAAGTAGCACGGGGCCCGAGAAATCCCGTGTGAATCTGTCAGGACCACCTGATAAGCCTAAATACTCCCAGATGACCGATAGCGGACAAGTACCGTGAGGGAAAGGTGAAAAGTACCCCGGGAGGGGAGTGAAATAGTACCTGAAACCGTTTGCTTACAAACCGTCGGAGCCTCCTTGTAGGGGTGACGGCGTGCCTTTTGAAGAATGAGCCTGCGAGTTAGTGCTCTGTGGCGAGGTTAACCCGTGTGGGGCAGCCGTAGCGAAAGCGAGTCCGAATAGGGCGATTCAGTCGCAGGGTCTAGACCCGAAGCGAAGTGATCTATCCATGGCCAGGTTGAAGCGACGGTAAGACGTCGTGGAGGACCGAACCCACTTCAGTTGAAAATGGAGGGGATGAGCTGTGGATAGGGGTGAAAGGCCAATCAAACTTCGTGATAGCTGGTTCTCTCCGAAATGCATTTAGGTGCAGCGTTGCGTGTTTCTTGCCGGAGGTAGAGCTACTGGATGGCCGATGGGGCCCAAAAGCTTACTGACGTCAGCCAAACTCCGAATGCCGGTAAGTGAGAGCGCAGCAGTGAGACTGTGGGGGATAAGCTTCATAGTCGAGAGGGAAACAACCCAGACCACCAACTAAGGTCCCTAAGCGCGTGCTAAGTGGGAAAGGATGTGGAGTTGCACAGACAACCAGGAGGTTGGCTTAGAAGCAGCCACCCTTGAAAGAGTGCGTAATAGCTCACTGGTCAAGTGATTCCGCGCCGACAATGTAACGGGGCTCAAGCACGCCACCGAAGTTGTGGCATTGACATTAGTGGTAGGCCTTCGTGGTCCAGCCGTGTTGATGGGTAGGAGAGCGTCGTGTGGCGAGTGAAGCGGCGGTGTGAACCAGCCGTGGATGCCACACGAGTGAGAATGCAGGCATGAGTAGCGAAAGACGGGTGAGAAACCCGTCCTCCGGAAGACCAAGGGTTCCAGGGTCAAGCTAATCTTCCCTGGGTAAGTCGGGACCTAAGGCGAGGCCGACAGGCGTAGTCGATGGACAACGGGTTGATATTCCCGTACCGGCGAAGAACCGCCCAAGACAATCCAGTAGTGCTAAGTATCTGAATCCCTTTGATGGATCCCTTCGGGGTGAAGCGTTGGGCCTAGCGTACGACCCCGTGCTGGTGCGTTTAGCGTATTAACAGGTGTGACGCAGGAAGGTAGCCGAGCCGGGCGATGGTTGTCCCGGTCTAAGGATGTAGGGCGAACGATAGGCAAATCCGTCGTTCATATAGCCTGAGATCTGATGGGTAGACGCAAGTCGAAATCGGTGATCCTATGCTGCCAAGAAAAGCATCGACGCGAGGTTCTAGCTGCCCGTACCCCAAACCGACTCAGGTGGTCAGGTAGAGAATACTAAGGAGATCGAGAGAATCGTGGTTAAGGAACTCGGCAAAATGCCCCCGTAACTTCGGGAGAAGGGGGGCCTGAGGCGTGAACGGACTTGCTCCGGGAGCGTTCGATGGCCGCAGAGACCAGTGGGAAGCGACTGTTTACTAAAAACACAGGTCCGTGCTAAGTCGCAAGACGATGTATACGGACTGACGCCTGCCCGGTGCTGGAAGGTTAAGAGGAACGGTTAGCCGCAAGGCGAAGCTGAGAATTTAAGCCCCAGTAAACGGCGGTGGTAACTATAACCATCCTAAGGTAGCGAAATTCCTTGTCGGGTAAGTTCCGACCTGCACGAATGGCGTAACGACTTCCCAGCTGTCTCAACCGCGAACTCGGCGAAATTGCATTACGAGTAAAGATGCTCGTTACGCGCAGCAGGACGGAAAGACCCCGTGACCTTTACTATAGTTTGGTATTGGTGTTCGGTGTGGCTTGTGTAGGATAGGTGGGAGACGTTGAAGCGGGCACGCTAGTGTTCGTGGAGTCATTGTTGAAATACCACTCTGGTCACTCTGGATATCTAACTTCGGACCCTAATCGGGT